>JALDXR010000068.1:0-10987 GCA_032154865.1 Nocardioidaceae bacterium | reverse complement strand
TCGACACCGCGTCGGCCTACGTCGAAGCCGGCAGCTCGGTGGAGGGCGCGGCGCGGGCGCTGTTCGTCCACGCGAACACGGTCCGCTATCGGCTGCGCCGAATCGAGCAGCGCACCGGGCTCTCCCCGACCGACCCGCGCGACGCGTACACGCTCCGGATCGCGATCACGCTCGGCCGCCTGCTGTCGTCGGACTGAGCCGCGCTGGAGCCGCCGGATCCAAATTGTCCTCGGACTCGCCGCGTTGGCAATTGTAGGAACCCTACAAATCTGACGGCCATCTTTCGTCAGGTCGGAACCCGACACAGACCGGGCAACCCCGGCAGTCTGGATGGGTGCTCGTGATCGTCGCTCCCGGCCAAGGCGCCCAGACGCCCGGTTTCCTCGAACCCTGGCTGGAGGACCCGACCTTCGCCGCCCGGTTCCACTGGTTGTCGGTAGTCGCAGGTCTCGACCTGGCCCACTACGGGACCAAGGGCGACGAGGCCACGATCCGGGACACCGCGATCGCGCAGCCGTTGCTGGTCTCGTCGGGCCTGGTGGCCGCGCTGGCGCTGTTCCCACATCCGGCCGACTCCTTCGCGTCGATCGGCGCCGCGAGCGGCCACAGCGTCGGCGAGATCACCGCGGCGGCCGGCGTCGGCGTGATCTCGGCCGAGCAGGCGATGGTGCTCGTACGCGAACGCGGCCAGGCGATGGCCGAGGCCGCCGCCGCGACTCCGACCTCGATGACCGCGGTGCTCGGCGGCGACCGCGACGGGGTGCTCGCCAAGCTCGACTCGCACGGTCTGACCGCGGCCAACGACAACGGCCCGGGTCAGATCGTCGCCGCCGGCACCAATGAGCAACTGGCCGCCCTGGCCGACGACCCGCCCGACAAGGCCCGACTGCGGCCGCTGTCGGTCGCCGGTGCCTTCCACACCCAGCACATGCGTCCCGCGGTCGACCGACTCGGGACCCTGGCGCAAGCGGTCTCGACCCACGACGCGCGGACCCGGCTGATCTCCAACCGCGACGGACAGGTCGTGCACCAGGGCCGGGAGGTCCTGAGCCGCCTCGTCGCGCAGGTCGCCAGTCCGGTCCGTTGGGACCTGTGCATGCAGACCATGGTCGACCTCGGCGTGACCGGGATGCTGGAGATGCCGCCGGCCGGCACCCTCACCGGCATCGCCCGACGTGCGCTGAAGGACGTCGACACGTTTGCCTTGAAGACCCCGGACCAGCTCGACGCGGCCCAGGAGTTCGTCGACAAGCACGCCTCGGCCTCGCCGATGGACCACGCCCCCACCTGGCGGCTGCTGGTTGCGCCCGCCAAGGGCACCTTCCAGCTGGCCGGCGAGGCTCGGGACACCGACGCGCTCAGTGCCGGTCAGCAGGTCGGCTCGATCCACAGCCTCCGCGACCAGATTCCGGTCGTCGCTCCGCACGGTGGCACGATCGTCGAGTGGCTGGTCGAGGACGGCGACATCGTCCGGCCGGGCCAGCCCTTGGTACGGCTGCACCCGGAGGCGATGTCATGACCAACACGGCGATGCTCGGCATCGGCGGCTACCGACCCCGCAAGGTGGTCCCCAACGCCGACATCATCGAGCGCATCGACTCCAGCGACGAGTGGATCCAGACCCGGTCCGGCATCAAGACGCGTCGCGTCGCCGCCGCGGACGAGACCGTCACGATGATGTCCCGCGAGGCGGCCGAGAAGGCCCTCCAGCGGGCCGGCGTGACGCCCGACCAGATCGACTGCGTCATCGTCGCCACCGTGTCGCACATGCTCCAGACGCCGGCGGCGGCCACCCTGATCGCCGACGAGCTCGGCGCCACGCCCGCGGCCGCCTTCGACATCTCGGCCGCGTGTGCCGGCTTCTGCTACGGCATCGCCCTCGCCTCGGACATGGTGCGCGGCGGCACGGCGAAGTACGTCCTCGTGATCGGTGTCGAGCGGCTGACCGACCTGACCGACTTCGAGGACCGATCGACGGCGTTCCTGTTCGCCGACGGCGCCGGCGCGACCGTCGTCGGGCCGGCCGAGCAGCCCGGCATCTCCCCCGTCATCTGGGGCTCGGACGGCTCGAAGTTCGATCTGATCCGGCAGGAGGAGGGCTGGGACGAGGTCTTCGAGACCGACAAGCCCGCCTGGCCGCACCTGCGGATGGAGGGCAACCCGGTCTTTCGCTGGGCGTCGTACGAGATGGCCAAGGTCTGCCGTCGCGCCCTGGACGCCGCCGAGCTCGACCCGGCCGACCTCGACGCGTTCATCCCGCACCAGGCCAACATGCGGATCACCGATGCGATGGCGCGCACCCTCAAGCTGCCCGACACCGTGGCGATCGCCCGTGACATCGCCGACCAGGGCAACACCTCGGCCGCGTCGATCCCGCTCGCGATGGAGCGCATGCTCGACGAGGGCACCATCAAATCCGGCGACAAGGCGCTGCTGGTCGCCTTCGGCGCCGGCCTCGCCTACGCCGCCCAAGTCGTCGTCGTCCCTTGATCTCATCTCATCGTCCCTTAACCACAGACCGCCTCAACTACAGGAATTAGACGAAAGGAAACTGATGGCCACCACCGAGGAAATCCGCACCGACCTCGCGGAGATCGTCAACGAGGTCGCCGGCATCCCGGCTGGCGACGTCCAGCTGGACAAGTCCTTCACCGACGACCTGGACGTCGACTCGCTGTCGATGGTGGAGGTCGTCGTGGCTGCCGAGGAGAAGTTCGACGTCAAGATCCCCGACGACGAGGTCAAGAACCTCAAGACCGTCGGTGACGCCGTCGCCTACATCGAGCGCGCCCAGTCCTGACGCCCCGACCTAAGCCCATGTCCAGCGCAACCCCAGGAATTTGAGGAAGAAAGTATGACTCGAGTCGTCGTCACCGGTCTCGGCATCACGTCACCGCTCGGTGGCGACGTGGAGTCCAACTGGCAGGCGTTGCTCGACGGACGCTCGGGTGTCAGCCGGCTCGAGAAGGAATGGGCCGAGCAGTTGCCGGTGCAGATCGCCGGGCAGGCCGCCGTCGAGCCGACCGAGGTCCTCGAACGCGTCAAGGCCCGCCGTCTCGACCGAGCGGCGCAGTTCGCCGTGGTCGCGGCCAAGGAGGCCTGGGCCGACGCCAAGCTGGATGAGGCGGACGTCGACACAGATCGGCTCGGCGTGGCGATCGCCACCGGCATCGGCGGCGTCCAGACGCTCCTCGCCAACTACGACACGCTCAACGAGAAGGGTCCCCGCCGAGTGTCGCCGCTCGCGGTCCCGATGCTGATGGCGAACTCCCCGGCGGCCAATGTCGGTCTGCTGCTCGGTGCCAGGGCCGGGGTCCACACGCCGGTCTCGGCCTGTGCCTCAGGCAACGAGGGCATCAGCGTCGGCGTCGACATGATCCGGCTCGGCCGGGCCGACGTGGTCGTCGTCGGGGGCACCGAGGCATCGGTCCTGGCCCTGCCGATGGCGGCCTTCGGCCAGATGATGGCGCTGTCCAAGTGCAACGAAGAGCCCGAGCGCGCCTCGCGCCCGTGGGACGTCGACCGCGACGGCTTCGTGCTCAGTGAGGGCGGCGCGGTGCTCGTGATCGAGTCCGAGGCCCATGCCGCCGCCCGCGGCGCCCGGGTCTATGGCGAGGTCGCGGGCGCGGGCATCAGCGCCGACAGCCACGACATCGCGCAACCGGAACCGGCCGGCACCGGCGCCAGTCTCGCGATGCGCCGAGCCCTCGCCGAGTCCGATCTCGCCGCCAGCGACATCGTCCACATCAACGCCCACGCGACATCGACGCCCCAGGGCGATGTCGCCGAGGCCCTCGCGATCCGCTCCGCACTCGGAGACGCCGCCGATGCACTGGTGGTCACGGGGACCAAGTCGATGACGGGGCATCTGCTCGGCGCAGCGGGGGCGTTCGAGTCGATTGCCACCATTCTGTCGCTGCATCACCGTCGGGTGCCGCCGACGATCAACCTCGACAAGCTCGACGACGCGATCGATCTCGACATCGCGACGTCGGTACGCGACCTTCCCGAGGGCGATCTGGCGGCACTGAACAACTCGTTCGGCTTCGGTGGCCACAACGTCGCCGTCGCATTCCGTTCGGCGTAGTTCAAGGAGTCCGCTATGACCACGACCCGCCCGGAGATCACCAACGCCCAGCCGAAGGCGAAGCCCGCCAAGCTGCCTCGTGAGCAGGATCCCCGCAACCCGAACCATCGGCTCGCGGCGTTCTTCGACGACGGCACGCTGGAGCTGATCACACCCGACGACGACTCGGGCATGCTGGCGGCCGTCGGCCGGGTGCAGGGCACCCACACGGTGGCCTTCTGCTCCGACGCGACGGTCATGGGTGGCGCCATGGGCGATCAGGGCTGCCGGGTCGTGGTTCAGGCCTACGAGCGGGCCGTGGCCGACGGGGCGCCGGTGGTGGGCCTCTGGCACTCCGGCGGTGCCCGGCTCGCCGAGGGCGTGCTCAGCCTGCATGCGGTGGGCCAGATCTTCCACGCGATGACCCAGGCCTCCGGCAAGGTGCCCCAGATCTCCGTGGTGCTCGGTCCGGCGGCCGGCGGTGCCGCCTACGGGCCGGCGCTGACCGACGTCGTCGTACTCGGCCCGGAGGGACGCATCTTCGTCACGGGCCCGGACGTGGTCCGCTCGGTCACCGGCGAGGACGTCGACATGCTGCGCCTCGGCGGGCCGGAGCCGCACGGCCGCCGGTCCGGCGTGGTCCACCTGCTCGCCGACTCCGAGGCCGAGGCGCTGCAGGAGGCTCGTCGCATCACGTCGCTGCTCGGCGACCAGGGCCAGCTCGTCACGGACTCCGTGGCCGATGTCGACCTCGGCGAGGCGCTGCCCGAGTCGACCCGGCGCGCCTACGACGTGCATCCGCTCATTACGGCGCTGCTGGACGAGGACACGGCGCTCGAGCTCCATGCCCGGTGGGCACCGAACATCACGACGACGCTCGGCCGGTTTGGCGGCCGCACCGTCGGCGTCATCGCCAACAACCCGCTGCGCCTCGGCGGCTGCCTCGACTCGCTGTCGGCCGAGAAGGCCGCTCGGTTCGTACGGATGTGCGACGCCTTCGGCGTACCGCTGGTCGTCGTGGTCGACACTCCTGGCTACCTGCCGGGTGTCGGGCAGGAGTGGGACGGCGTCGTCCGACGCGGCGCGAAGCTGCTGCACGCGTTCTCCGAGGCGAGAGTGCCGCGGGTGACGCTCGTGACCCGCAAGGTCTACGGCGGCGCCTACATCGCGATGAACTCACGGTCGCTCGGCGCGACCCGGGTGTTCGCCTGGCCGACCGCCGAAGTGGCCGTCATGGGCGCGATCGCCGCCGTACGCATCCTGCACCGGCGCAAGCTCGCCGAGGTCGATCCCGACGCCCGGCCCAGCGTCGAGGCCGAGCTCGCCGCCGAACACGAGCGGATCGCCGGCGGAGTCGACAAGGCCATCGAGATCGGCGTGGTCGACGAGGTTATCGACCCCCGCACCACCCGGTCGGCACTCGCCCACGCGATCGCCGACGCCCAGGCGGAGCCTGCCGAGCGCGGTCAGCACGGCAACATCCCGCTCTGACCCGGCCCGTCAGCAGCGCCGTACGCCCGTTCCCCGGCCCAGTCGGCCGCGGGATAGGGAGACACGCCCTAGGGTCCTTCGATTCGTGCTACCTGCCATTGGGCCCGAATCAGGTGCCGTTCGACCCACCGATCCCACCCCGTCCGACCCTGCCCTCCGACCCCTCGCCGACGACATGCTGACACTCGGGTCCGGAGGAGGAGGCGGCGCATGCGCCGAGAACAGATCTTGGGTGAGTCACCCCGCCGGCCCGGGCGTCCCTTCGACGAGGGGCACTGATCCCTGAGGAGCCCGCCCGAGGCGACGGCGCTGGGACGTCGTCGCCCTAGTCCGTGAGCGACCCGATCGCCCGTCCGCTGATGCGTCGGATCACGATCCGCACGTAGAGCGGCCGGACGCCCGGTGCCCACGGATGCGCGTCGGATCGGGCCCGCAGTCGGGCGACCTCATCCGGATCGGCGATCGCGCTCGCCTGCCCGTTGACGACGACGCTCCAGCCGTGTCCGTTGACGGCGTCCACCTGGTCCACCTCGAACGCCACCGGTTGCTCGGCGATCTCGGTTCCCAGGGCGGTGTACGCCGCCGTACGGAAGATGATGGAGTCGCCGTCCAGTAGGTAGTTGACCGGATAGAGCCGCGGTCCTGCCGCCGAGCAGTAGGCGATCCGACCCACGACCGATTCCGACAGCAGTGCCATGCATCGTTCTCGGGACAGGTCCCGATACGCCACCGACATCGCACCTCCCGCGCAGTCGATCGCTCCCACCCTTGGCGTCGACACGGTACGGCGCCAGTGGCTGCCGACCCGTCGCAGCGGGGCCACAAGTCCCTAGTGGCGGACAGCGGTGGCCGGCTCCGAAGCGAGACACTGGTGCCATGTCGAGCATGCGGTCGTGGACCTTCGACGAGCCGGCGCCGATCGCGGACACGAGCCTGCGGATCGAGGAGCGCGCCCGGCCGGAGCCGGAGCCGGACGAGGTCCTCGTACGGGTGCGGGCCTGCGGCGTGTGTCGCACCGACCTCCACCTCGTCGAAGGCGACCTGGTTCCCCGCCGCCGAGGCGTGACACCGGGCCACCAGGTCGTCGGCGACGTCGTCGCTCTCGGCGACCGGGTCACGAGGTTCGCGATCGGCGATCGAGTCGGAATCGCCTGGCTACGGCGTACCTGTGGCAGCTGCCCATGGTGCCGCGCCGGCCGGGAGAACCTCTGTCCCTACTCCCTCTACACCGGCTGGGACGCCGACGGCGGCTTCGCCGACTACGCGACCGTCCCGGCGGCCTACGCGTACGAGATCCCCGGGGACTACACCGACGAGCAGGCCGCGCCGCTGCTGTGCGCCGGCATCATCGGCTACCGATCGCTTCGGCGGGCCCAGCTACCGCCGGGCGGCCGGCTCGGCATCTTCGGCTTCGGCGCCAGCGCGCACATCACCGCCCAGGTGGCGGCCGCCGAGGGCGCTGAGCTCGTCGTCCTGACCCGCGGAGAGCAGGGCCGCGAGCTCGCCGCACAGCTTGGCGCGACCTTCGTCGGCGGCGCGTACGACCGGCCGCCGATGCCGCTCGACGCGGCGATCGTCTTCGCGCCGGTCGGCGACGTCGTACCGGTCGCGCTGGAGTCGGTCGGCCGCGGCGGCACCGTCGCGATCGCCGGGATCCACCTGTCTGACATCCCGGCCCTGGATTACGAACGCCAGCTGTTCTACGAACGCACCCTGTGCAGTGTCACCTCGAACACCCGCCGGGACGGTGAGGAGCTACTCCGGCTCGCGGCGCGGCTGGACGTCCGGGTCCACACCACGCGATATCGGTTCGACGCGTTCGATCAGGCCCTGCGGGACCTCGCCGCCAGCGCCTTCAGCGGCGCGGCAGTCGTCGTCAATGACTGACGCCGGCCGGCGTGAGCTCCTGGACGATGCTCGCGGCCCACGCGCGGGCCCGCGGCTCGTTGCGATAGTCCCCGGCGGGACCGCTGCGCGCCAGCCACCACGGCGCGAGACCGCCGGCATCGGGGGTGAGCCGGCCACCGAATGTCCGGTGGCCACGCGCCGGCAGCCCACGCAATGTCGCCCGGACGAACGGGATCGGAGCCGGCTCGTTGACGTCGGTGATGACCTCGAGCGGACCGCTGCTGAACAGCCACACCGGCCGGATGCACAGACCGCTCCGGTGCCGCCGGACGAAGTCGCGGCAGGCGCGGTGCCACCGGCCGAGGTAGATGGGTCCGCCGAGTACGATGGCGTCGAAGTCCTGGAGGTCGGTCACCGCGTCGGCAGGGTGGATCCTGATGTCACACTCCTGCTCCCGCAACTCGTCGGCGATCCAGGACGCAAGCTCGGCGGTCGCACCACTGCGACTGCCGTAGACGACGAGCACTCGGTGGCCCATGATGGGTCCTCCGTCCTTCCGCGAGCCGCCTCACCTCACGCTAGGGACCGAAGAGAGGCGGGCTCGCCGCGACGGTGTCACGGAAGTCCCGAATCCACCACGGACCAAAGACCTAGAACGGCCAGGTCTTTCGGCCTACGATGCTGCGATCTCATGCTTCTTATCTTCGACACCATGAGTGAGTACGCGCGTATCAGATCACCCGAGGGGGACCATGGCAAGCGGCCGACCACGAGCCGGTAGCGACAGCGGCGCCGCCGGTGAGAGCATGCCGCGCGCCCTGTCCGACGCCGCCGTGGGCCTGGACTCGGATCTCGACCTGCGCGGAGTCCTCCGCCGGATCGTCCAGGCCGCCTGTGCCGTGTCCACCGCCCGCTACGGGGCCTTGTCGATCCTCGGCCGTGATCGTCGCTTCGTCGACCTCATCATCGAGGGCCTGAGCGATGCCGAGATCGCGCGAATCGGCGAGCTTCCGCACGGTCGCGGCTTACTCGGCAAGCTCCTCGCGGATCCACGACCACTCCGGCTCCGCCGGATCAGCGACCATCCATCCGCCTGGGGGTTCCCGGCGCACCATCCTGAGATGACCAGCTTCCTGGGCGTACCCGTACACGTCCGCGAGCGGATCGTGGGCCTGCTGTTCCTGGCCGACAAGCAGTCGGCCGACGAGTTCACCGACGCGGACGAACGTGCGGTCTCGGCGCTGGGTGCGGCCGCCGGGGCGGCGATCGAGAACGCCCGGTTCTATGCGCTGTCCCAGCGGCGAGGGCGCTGGCTCGAAGCCTCGGCGGACATCACCCGAATGCTGCTCGAACGCGCCGACCGCGACACCGCCCTCAGTGTCGTCGCGCGGCGGGCGCGAGAGCTCTCGGGCAGCGACGCCGCCTGTGTCCTGCTTGCCGACGGAGAGCAGGATCTGGCCGTCCACGCGGTCGACGGGGCGGCCGCCGCCGGCCTTCGTGGCCGGACCGTTCCGCGACAGGGCCCCGCGCTCGAGCGGGTGCTGGGCGAAGGTCTGCCGACCAGGGTTCGCGACCTGCGCACGCTGTTCGCTCGATCCGACGGGCCACCCGACAGCGGCAAGGCCACGGCTGCACGGACGCCGTCCGGCCGGGTGCCGCGCCCCGCTCTGCTGGTTCCCTTCAGGTCCAGCAACAACGCGACCGGAATCCTGCTCGTCGTCGAACCGACCCCAGCGCCGTCCGAAGAGGACGAGTACATGCTGCAGAGCTTCGCCGACCAGGCGGCGATCGCGCTGGATCTCGCGAAGGCCCGAAGCGACGGCGAGATGCTGGTGGTGCTCGCCGAGCGCGACCGGATCGCGAGAGACCTGCACGACGTCGTCATCCAGCGCATGTTCGCGACCGGCCTGATGCTCCAGGGGGCCTATCGCTACGAGATCCAGCCCGAGGTGCGGGAGCGGGTCGAGACGGCCGTCAACGAACTCGACACGACCATTCGCGACCTGCGGACCGCGATCTTCGAGCTCCATCAAAGCAAGGCGAAGACCAAGTCGTTGCGCTCTGAGCTGACCGACCTGGTCGCGGAGTACACGAACGTGCTCGGCTTTGCGCCTCGCCTCGCCACCCACGGACCGCTCAACGTGACGATCGACCCGCAACTGCGCTCCCAGGTGCTCGCTGTGCTGCGCGAGGCGCTCTCCAACGTCGCCAAGCACGCCAGCGCCACCTCGGTACGCCTCAGCCTCGCCGTGACCGATCACGAGCTGATCGCTCAGGTCGCCGACAACGGCGTCGGCATCGACGAAGCTGCCTACGAGAGCGGCCTGCGCAATCTTCGCGAGCGGGCCAGCTCACTCGGTGGATCGGTGACCATCGAGCGCGCCGAGCCACAGGGCACCAGGATTGCGTGGCGGGTGCCGCTGGGACAGGCGAACGCGCCTAGGTGAGCAGCTTGGACGCCAGTACGGCGGCCTGCGTACGCCGCTCGAGACCGAGCTTGGCGAGCACGCTCGACACGTAGTTCTTCACCGTCTTCTCGGCGAGGAACAGCCGCTCGGCGATCTGGCGGTTGGTCAGGCCCTCGGCAATCAGCTCGAGGATCTTCCGCTCCTGCTCGGTCAGCTGGTCGAGTTCGCCGGCGACCTCGTCGCCACGACGGATCCGCTCCAGGACGCGCTGGGTCACCGCTGGGTCGAGCAGCGATCGTCCGGCCGCGACCTGGCGAACGGCCTCGATCAGCGCCGAGCTCGACACTTCCTTGAGGACGTAGCCAGCCGCACCGGCCATGATCGCCGCGAACAAGGCATCGTCATCGTCGTACGACGTCAGGATCAGCACGTTGATCGTCGGATCGATCGAACGCACCGACCGGCACACCTCGATGCCGCTGCCGTCGGGCAGCCGACCGTCCAGGATGGCGATGTGAGGATGGAGAGCGGGGATTCGACTGGTCGCCTCTGCTGCGGAAGCCGATTCGCCCACCACCACCATGTTCTCGGACTCGAAAAGATCACGTAGTCCGCGACGCACGATCTCGTGGTCGTCCAACAAGAAGAGCCGAATCGGCCCCGATGTCCGTGTCACCCGGACTGTTTAATCGGTCGACTCAATGTGAGGGAAGGGACCAAAGTCCCGAACGCACCGTCAGGATCGCTCTTGGCGTCGTCACCGGCTTTGGCACACTAGGACATGACTCGCGGAGCTCGGGCGGCGCGTAGTCGTTGACAGATCGCATGCCCAGTCGTCGAGCCATAATGAGCCTCATGAGAGGAGGAGCTGCTCGGTGAACCTCGACACCGACGACCCGGTCGGAGCGCGCAACCGCGCCATCGTGTTCGGCCTCGTGACCCTGGTCGTGCTCGGCATCGTCATCGGGCTCAGCGTCGGCATCCTCGGCAGCCGTGCGGTCGACTCGACCGGCATCGACGACGTCCGCGCGCCGAACAACCCGGGTGGTCCCACCGACGATCCCATCGAGGACTTCACGGCCGGCCCGACGCCGACCGAGGACACCTTCGAGCCCAGCGAGCCCACCACGCCGTCGGCGCCAGTGACGAGGACCGGGCCCGCTTCGTGCTGGCC
>JALDXR010000517.1:0-3215 GCA_032154865.1 Nocardioidaceae bacterium | reverse complement strand
CACTCCCCCGGCTCGCCGAGCAGATCGCGGCGGCCAGCCTGACGCCGGCGCGGCCCGCGACCGGACCGATCGTCGCCGCCGCCTGGCGGGCCGCTCTCGACGGCGACGCGGGAGTCTTCGAGTCGGTCAAGGACCATCCCGCCACGATCCGAGCCCTGGTCGCCGCGCACCAGGAGCTCCGCGACCTCTCCCACACCGCGCTCGATGCCGTGGCCGATGCCTCGCCGCTGACGAGCGCCATGGTCCAACTGCATCGCGCCGTCGCCGAGCGGCTCCAGCCGACCTGGTACGACAGCGTCGACCTCCTGCATCGCGCCGCCGAGCTCGTCGACGCCGACGCCACGACGGCTGACGACGCCGGTCACCTCGTCCTCTACCTGCCGCAGGAGCTGACCCAGGCCGAGGCGCGGTTCGCCAAGGCGCTCGCGGATCGCGGCGACCTGACGGCGATCGCCGGGCTCACCGGCGTCGGTCGAGCCGATCGGGTCGTACGCCGCTCACTCGACCGCATGGGACTCGACACCGACGGGCGACCGAAGCCGCGCGTCGCCGACGAGGTCATGCATGCGTCGGACTCCGACGACGAGGTGCGCTGCGTCGTACGCGATGTCGTCGCGGCGCTACAAGACACCCCGGCGCACCGGATCGCGATCCTCTACGCCCGGACCCACCCGTACGCCCGGCTCCTCAACGAGCATCTGACCGCCGCCGGGATCACCGTCAACGGCGCGGGCAACCGACCCGTCGACGAGCGAGCCATCGGTCGGGCGTTCCTCGGCGTCCTCGCGCTCGCCGCCGACGACCTGCCACGGGCCGACTTCTTCCGCGCCGTCTCCGAGGCGCCGACCCGCACGGCCGACGGCGGCCGGGTCCCGGCGTCCCGTTGGGAACGAATCTCGCGCAGCGCAGCCGTCGTGAGCGGCGACGACTGGGCAACGCGGCTCGACGATTTCGTCACGAGTGTCGAGGACGCTCTGGCTGCCGAGCGAGTACGCGACGATCCGCTGCCGGGTCGGATCGCGGCGTACGAGCGTGACATCGAGGCGGCCCGAGAGCTCCGCGGCTTCGCGACCGGACTCCGCGAGCGACTGCAGACCGGCCAGAGCCTCACGACCTGGTCCGAGCTCAGTGACTGGTCTCGGCGACTGTTCACCGACCTCTACGGCGACGTCTCGGAGCTCGCCCACCTGCCGCCCGAGGAGCAGCACGCCGTCGTGACGATCGAGGCGACGCTGCGCGGTCTCGGCACACTCGACCTGCTCGAACCGACCGCCGACCTGACCAGGCTGACCGACGTGCTCGCGAGCGAGCTGTCCACCGCGCTCCCCCGCGTCGGACGCTTCGGCGACGGCGTCCTGGTCGCACCGGTCTCCGCGGCGATCGGGCTCGACGCCGACGCCGTCTACGTCGTCGGACTCGCCGAGGACACCTACCCCGGTCGGATCCACGAGGATGCGCTGCTGCTCGAGCGAGTACGCGAGCGCGCCGAGGGCGAGCTGGCGTCGCACCGCGACCGACTCGACGCGCGGCACCGGCACCTGCTCGCCGCGTTCGACTCCGCGTCGCGGGTGGTCGCGTCGTTTCCCCGGGGCGATCTGCGTCGAAGCACTGGACGGTTGCCGAGCCGATGGCTGCTGCCGACCCTTCGCGAGCTGTCCGGCGACCACGATCTGGCCGCGACCGAGTGGGAGTCGGCTCGCTCCGATCGGATCCGCCGCTCCGACTCGTACGCCCGAAGTCTCACCACGACACCGATGCCGGCCTCGGAGCAGGAGTGGCGCACTCGCGCGGCGCATGACGGTCGGCTCGCCGGAGAGCCGATCGTCGCGCAGGCCAGCGCACTCCTACGCGCCCGTGCGAGCGACGAGCTCACGCGCTTCGACGGCAACCTGACCGACGTCGCGAGACTCCCCGATCCGGCCGACGGGGTACGCCGGGCGTCGCCGACCGCGCTCGAGTCGTATGCCGACTGCCCCCACGGTTACTTCGTCGCCCGACTGCTTCGCATCGAGCCGATCGAGCAGCCCGAGGAAGTCATCCAGATCAGTCCGCTCGACATCGGCACGCTGATCCACGAGACGATGGACGCCTTCATCACCGAGCAGGACGGTGCGCTGCCCTCGTACGGCGAACCGTGGACGCCGGCGCAACGCGCGCGGCTGCGCGACATCGCGGCCGAGAAGGCGACCGAGTTCGAGCGCCGCGGCGCGACCGGGCATCAGCGCCTCTGGCAGGCCGAGCGCGACCTGATCCTGGCCGACCTCGACTGGATGCTCGACGAGGACGATCGATGGCGCGCCGAGCAGGACGCCCGGGTGGTCCGCAGCGAGCTCAGCTTCGGCTTCGAGGGCGAGGAGCCGGTCGCGATCGACATCGGCGACGGCACCGTCCTGCTGCGCGGCAGCGCCGACATGGTCGACGAGGCGCGCGACGGCACGATCATCGTCACTGACATCAAGACCGGCGGCATGTCCCGCTACCAGGCACTCCGGACCGACCCGGTCGCGGGCGGGACCAAGCTCCAACTCCCCGCGTACGCCCACGCCGCGAGGCAGCTGCTCGGCGGCGAGCGGGCCGAGGCGGCGTACTGGTTCGTCCGTCGCGGCAAGCGCGGCCGGATCCCGGTCGAGCTCACCGACGAGCTGGAGCGGATATACGCGACGACCGTCGGCGTACTGGCCCGGTCGATTGCGGCCGGGCTCTATCCGGCGCGGCCGCCCGAGGCACCGGACTTCGCGTGGGTGCAGTGCCCGTACTGCAATCCCGACGGGATCGGCCATGGCGACGCCCGGGCGCGCTACGAGCACAAGCGGCGCGACTCAGCGCTGCGTGAGCTGGTCGGGTTGATCGACCCGGCCGCGGTGGCGGACGCGGAAGCCGAGGAGGTGCGATGAGCTCGCTCACCGACGCCGACGCCCGCGCGCGGATCGAGACCGACACCGCGGCGACCCTGTTCGTCGACGCCGGCGCCGGCTCCGGCAAGACCCGGTCGCTGGTCGATCGGGTGCGGACGCTGGTGCTCGCCAGCCGGGTGCCGTTGAGCAACATCGCGGCCGTGACGTTCACCGAGAAGGCCGGCGCCGAGCTGCGCGATCGACTGCGAGACGCGTTCGAGTCGGTCTATCGGACCGAGCGGCGGGCGCGTCGGCAGGCTGGCGGTGCCGACGACGAGCCGCTGCCGGACAGCCGCGAGCGCCTCGCCGCCGACGCGCTCG
>JALDXR010000516.1:0-3219 GCA_032154865.1 Nocardioidaceae bacterium | reverse complement strand
GTCAACAACTTCATCCGCACCGACGCGTCGGGCTTCCCGGTCGGCAACGCGATCGCCACGCCGCACTCGCTGCTGCTGGGCTTCGGCCTGGAGGGCGTCTCGACAGCGGCCGAACGGAACGAGGTAATGGGCCGGGCGCTCGACCACCTGCTGGAGTAGGGAGAAGGGCAGATCGCTTCATCGTGCTGAAGCCAGGAGGGCCTCGGTTCACCTGGCTTCAGCACTGTTGCCGCCAGGCCTGATGATCCGTCGGATCTACGGATAACGGACAAGCCGGTTACGGCAGGGACCTTCGCCTCTAGGGCCTTGGTCCGTTCGGCCTGCACGGTCGTGATGTGCGCATCGGCTACCCGGCTGAGCAGCACCCGCGCCGTCGATGATGCACCACCCCGCGTCATCGCTGAGCGGTACCGGTCACCAACTCGAGTCCACCGCCTACGCCAATCGGTCATCCCTGGCGTGGGCATCGGGCCGGAGACAACCACATTGCGGCATGGCAGGCGCCGTCTTCTTCTCGACCGAGATCCGTGGTGCCTTCGGGTCGCAGTGCGCCTAGGAGGCGTCATGAGTACTACCGTCGACCCCGCGACCGAAGTTCGGTCGTACCAGATCCAGATTCCGGACGAGAAGATCGACGACCTGCGGCGGCGCATCGCTGCCACCCGCTGGCCGACCAAAGAGCTCGTCGATGATCGGTCGCAGGGGGTGCAGCTGGCGACCCTCCAGCAGCTCGCCCACTACTGGACGAACGACTACGACTGGCGCAATTGCGAAGCGAGACTGAACGCGCTTCCGCAGTTCATGACAGAGATCGACGGGGTCGAGATCCACTTCATCCACGTCAGGTCGCCGCATGAGAACGCGTTGCCGCTGATCATGACGCACGGCTGGCCCGGCTCGGTCGTCGAACTGCTTGAGACTGTCGGCCCGCTGACCGACCCGACCGCTCACGGTGGCAGCCCCGAGGACGCATTCCACCTGGTGCTGCCGTCCTTGCCTGGCTACGGATTCTCGAGCGAGCCCACCGAGCTCGGCTGGGACGCCAGCCGTACCGCACGCGCGTGGGCGGAGCTGATGGCCCGGCTCGGCTACGACCGCTACGTCGGCCAGGGTGGCGACGTGGGCGCACTCGTCACGGACCTCATGGGCCGCCAGGCGGTCAAAGGTCTGGTGGGCTACCACCTGAGCCTGCTCACGGCCGTGCTCGCCGTCGGCGATCACCTGCCCAAAGAGTCCGAACAAGAACGCGCAGCGGCCGAGGCGGTCGGGATGTTCAGAGAGGACGGCTTCGGCTACTTCCTCGAGATGGCGACGCGGCCACAGACGATCGGCTACTCCCTGCTGGATTCACCGGTCGCGCTGGCGGGCTGGATGCTCGACCACGACACGGACAGCTACTACAAGATCTCCCGCGCGTTCGTCGACGGTGAGCCGGTCGGCAACCTCACCCGGGACAACATCCTCGACAACATCACGCTGTACTGGCTGACCGGCACCGCAATATCGGCGGCCCGCTCGTACTGGGAGGACGCCCGAGCGCTGGCCGCAGCGCTTGCGAGTGGCCAGCCACCTCCGCCGGTCTCGGTTCCGGTCGGATTCACCACGTTCCCCGGTGAGATCTGGGCTTCCCCGCGCAGCTGGGTCGAGGCGGTCTACCCCGACCTCGCCTACTTCAACGAGGTCGACAAGGGCGGCCACTTCGCCGCCTGGGAGGAGCCGGAGCTCTTCTCCGCCGAGGTGCGGGCCGCATTCAGCTCACTGCGCTGATGACGCCGACTTCGGAGACATCCGTATCCGAAGAAGTGATAAACCACTGAGGGGTTACAGGAGTGGCTGGGAGGCAGGGATTCGTGCCAGGTAGCGATGAGCGAAGGTTCATCGCCCACTCGCTGTAAAGACGCGCTAGATTGCCGTCCCGCTTTCACTGATGGAGGACTCCGATGCGCCGAGCGAACATGTTCTCTCTAGCAGGAGCAACCATCGCCGCGGTGCTTGCCGGAATGTCTGTTCCAGCCAGCCAAGCGCCGGTCACGGCGTTCGAAGGAGCGCGGATCATCGTCGGGGACGGCAGCCCGGCAATCGAGAAGGGGATCATCGTTGTGAACGGCACCACGATCCAGGCTGTTGGTGCCAGCGTGCAGGTGCCGGCGGGAGCTCAGCGCGTGAACCTGGCTGGCAAGACCGTCATGCCGATGATTCTCGACACCCATATCCACGCGCCCGCGACGCGCGAAGAGATGATCCGTGACCTGAGACGCCGCGCCTATTGGGGTGTGGGCGCCGGGATGAGTATGGGCACGGACACGACCGACGTCGTGTTCAAGGTCAGGGATGAAACCAGGAACATGCCCGGAACCGCCCGGCTCTTGACAGCCGGCCGTGGTGTCACCGGCATAGAGAAAGGACGCGAGCAACGCGCGTACTGGGTCGGCACTACCGCCGAAGCGCGCCAAGCCGTGCAGGAGAACGCGAAGCGGCGGCCTGACATCATCAAGATTTGGGTCGATGACCGCGACAACACCGTGCCCAAACTGACCCCGGAGCTCTACGGCGCCATCATCGACGAGGCGCACAAGCACAATGTCCGGGTCACTGCGCACATCTTCGACCTCGAGGACGGCAAAGGGCTGCTCAAAGCCAATGTCGATGCGTTCGCGCACAGCGTCCGTGACCGCGACGTTGACCAGGACTTCCTGAGCATGATGAAACAGCGGCCGAACATCACGGTCAATCCGAACCTGCCGTCGCCCGGGAGGACGTGGGATATTGCCTGGCTGCAGAACAGAATCCCGGCCGACGAGTACGCCGCCGTTCAAAAAGCCAACGTCGACGACCCCAAGCAGGCGGAACTGTACGGCATTCAAGCGCGCAACCTGAAGCAGCTCAGTGATCAGGGTGCCCGCATCGTGCTCGGCACCGACGGCAACACGCCGTGGGCGCCGCACCAGGAGATGGAAGCCATGGCAATGGCCGGCATGATGACGATGCAGGTCATCGTTGCCGCGACAGGCCGCGCGGCCGAGTTTCTGCGGTTCACCGACACCGGCACGCTTCAGGCGGGCAAGAACGCCGACATGATCGTGCTCGATGCGAATCCGCTGGACAACATCACCAACACACGGCGGATCGATGCGGTCTATTATCGAGGCCAGATGGTGAACCGCAGCGTCTATCCGAACTGATTGGCGCGCTATCGCCTGATGCTCTTGGGGTCGGAGC
>JALDXR010000515.1:0-3220 GCA_032154865.1 Nocardioidaceae bacterium | reverse complement strand
TTCAGCGCGCCGAGGTAGTTGCCGAGCGTGAGACTGCCGCTCGGAGTGATACCGCTGAGGATGCGAGACATGGGTTCCTCCGGTGGTTCGGGCCTCGACCGGAGTTCGCACACAAACGACCGCCTGCGTCGAGGCGGTCGGGATCGAGATTGCGTAGGTGATCGGGTGGCCGCCACTCAGGCGGTCCACCACGCGGTCACTCGTACGCAACTCATGGGTCAATTGTAGGCCGAAGTAGGGTGCCGATATGGCGGGTTCTGCGTGCATGGTCTTCGATCCGGAGCTGACGCAGTACAACTTCGGCCCGACCCACCCGCTGAACCCGGTCCGGGTCGATCTGACCGTCCGGCTCGCCGAGGCGCTCGGCGTGCTCGGCGACGGACGCCTGCCGATCGCACCGGCACCGGTGGCCGACGAGCAGCTGATCGCGACTGTGCACACCAAGAACTACATCGCTGCCGTCGGCGCGTGTAACTCACCGGCCGACCGGGATTTGAGCCACGGCCTCGGCACCGAGGACAACCCGACCTTCGCCGACATGCATCGGGCTTCGGCGCACGTCGTCGGGGCCAGCGTCGAGGCGGCACGTCAGGTCCTCAGCGGCGACGTGGTGCACGCCGCCAACATCGCCGGCGGGCTCCATCACGCGATGCCCGACCGCGCCAGCGGATTCTGCGTCTACAACGACGTGGCGGTCGCGATCAGGTGGCTGCTCGACCAGGGCGTCGGCCGGATCGCCTACGTCGACGTCGACGTCCATCACGGCGACGGGGTGCAGGCCGTGTTCTACGACGACCCTCGCGTGCTGACGATCAGCCTGCACGAGAGTCCGATGACGCTGTTCCCCGGCACCGGAATGCCGACCGAGTCGGGTGGTCCGGACGCCCAGGGGAGCGCGGTCAACGTGGCACTGCCGCCGGGCACGTCCGACGCCGGCTGGCTCCGGGCGTTCCATGCCGTGGTCCCGCCACTCGTACGCGAGTTCGCTCCCGATGTCCTTGTGACCCAGCACGGGTGCGACTCGCACAGCGAGGATCCGCTGGCCCATCTGCAGCTCAGTGTCGACGGTCAGCGAGCCTCCTATCTTGCGCTGCATGAGCTGGCCCACGAGGTATGCGAAGGACGCTGGGTCGTCACCGGTGGCGGCGGCTACGCCCTGGTCGACGTGGTGCCGCGGGCGTGGACCCATCTGCTCGCCGCAGTGTCTGATCGGCCTTTGGATCCGCGGACACCCATTCCCGAGGTGTGGCAGGCCCATGTCCGCTCGCTGATCGGCCGTTCCGGCCCGGCGACCATGACCGACGACCGGCCGACCGACTATCGCGACTGGAGCGACGGCTACGACCCCGGCAGCGCCCTCGATCGGGCCGTTCTCGCCACCCGGACCGAGGTCTTCCCGCTGAATGGTCTCGATCCGATGCCTTGATCGGTCCCGATTTGCCGACAGGACTTTCCCATTCGCACCATCAGGCACTACTCTCACGCCAGTACCCGTGTGTCGTCATGCCGGAAGGGAAGCCGGTTCGGCACACGATGATTTGGGAAGAACGGTGTGCCATGGCCTCGTCGAGCGGGCAGGACGGCAACGTATCCGAAGTCAAGTTCCTCACCGTCGCGGAAGTGGCTTCGACGATGCGGGTGTCGAAGATGACGGTGTACCGGCTGGTCCACAGCGGTGCACTCGAAGCGGTGCGGGTGGGCCGCTCGTTCCGGGTCCCTGAGCGCGCCGTCCAGGAGTACCTCCGCAAGTCCTACTTCCAGGCCGGCTGACCCCGAGATTTCGCTGTCAGGGACGAGGTACGGCTACGCTTGAGCGTCTGGCTGCTGCCGGATCTCGTACCAGTGAAGGGTGAACCGTGGGCTCGGTTGTCAAGAAGCGCCGCAAGCGCATGTCCAAGAAGAAGCACCGCAAGCTGCTGAAGAAGACGCGCGTGCAGCGTCGTCGCCTCGGCAAGTAGTCCGCATCCGCAGCTGATTTTTCCGGCGTCGTACTCTGGCGCCGAAGGCCAAGCCCGCAACACACGTAGGGGATACGGATGGGTCGCGTTGCGCTGGTAACCGGAGTCTCGAGTGACCTCGGTGCCCGTACCGCACGTTCGCTTGCCGCCGAGCCCGAGCTCGACAAGGTTGTCGGAGTCGACCTCGTCCCGCCCCGGTTCCAGTTGGACGGCGTGAAGTTCGTCCGCGCCGACATCCGCAACCCGGTCGTCGGCAAGGTGCTCGCGGTCGAAGAGGTCGACACGGTCGTCCACCTCGCCGTGCGACCGTCCTCGGGCCGCGGTGGCCGCTCGTCGATGAAGGAGACCAACGTCATCGGCACGATGCAGCTGCTCGCCGCCTGTCAGCGGGCCGCCGGCGTCCGCAAGCTCGTGCTCAAGTCGTCGACCGAGGTCTACGGCGCGTCGCCGCGCGATCCGGCCATGTTCACCGAGGACATGGCGCCCCGGCGCTCGCCCCGCAGCGGCTATGCCAAGGACACCGTCGAGGTCGAGGGCTACGTCCGCGGCCTGGCGCGCCGGCGACCGGACATCCAGGTCACCACCTTGCGGATGGCCCGGCTGCTCAGTCCGCAGCTCGACACCCCGCTCGGCCGCTACCTGCGGATGTCCGCGATTCCGACCGTGCTCGGATTCGACCCGCGACTCCAGGTGCTCCACGACGACGACGCTCTCGCCGTCCTGCATCGGGCCGTGATCAACGACATCGCCGGCACCTTCAACGTCGCCGGCATCGGGATCGTCATGCTCTCGCAGGCGGTCCGGCGGCTCGGACGTCCGACGATCCCGGTGCCGCAGTTCGGTCTGTCGACCGTCGGACAGCTCGTCGCTCGCACCGTACGGGTCGACATCCCGCCCGACCTCGTGGAGTTCCTGACCTACGGCCGTGGCGTCGACACCACCGCCCTGGTCGACACCTTCGGCTACCGGCCCAAGCACTCGACGGCCGAGACGTTCGAGGAGTTCGCTTCTGGGGTACCCACCGGGATGCTCAACGCCGATCGCATCCGTTCCGTGGAATCCAGGCTCACCGCGCTGACCCGGACGGGAGGTGGCCGTGACTAGTCCAGGCTCGGACGGAGCCAACGTCATTCCGCTCGGTGTGCGGGGCCGACCCGGCCGCGGCTCCGGCTACGCAAAGCCGTCGGCAGCCGCACGATCCGTGGCCGGACAGCAGTCGCCACCCAAGCCGCCGCCCCACGTAGACGATCCGTCACGTAGGC
>JALDXR010000067.1:0-11049 GCA_032154865.1 Nocardioidaceae bacterium | reverse complement strand
ATCGAGTCCGGCGAGCGCGCGATGATCCACTCGGTCTTCGAGCTCGGCGACACGATCGCGCGCGAGGTCATGGTCCCGCGCACCGACATGGTCTTCATCGAGCGGCACAAGACACTGCGGCAGGCCATGTCACTCGCGCTGCGTAGCGGGTACTCCCGGATTCCGGTGATCGGCGACGGCCTCGACGACGTCGTCGGCATGGCGTACCTCAAGGACATCACCAAGCGGGTCTTCGACAAGCACGAGGCGGAGTCGACCGAGCGCGTGGAGTCGATCGCCCGTGCCTGCCTGTTCGTCCCGGACTCGAAGCCGGTCGATGCGCTGCTGAGGGAGATGCAGTCCAAGCGGATGCATGTCGCGATCGTGGTCGACGAGTTCGGCGGCACGGCCGGCATGGTGACGATCGAGGACATCCTCGAGGAGATCGTCGGCGAGATCACCGACGAGTACGACGTCGAGCCGGATGCTGTGGAGCGGTTGTCCGGCGGCGACGTACGCGTGAGCTCGCGATTCGCCGTCGACGACCTCGGCGAGCTGTTCGGCATCGAACTCGAGGACGAGGACGTCGACTCCGTCGGCGGTCTGATGGCCAAGCATCTCGGCAAGGTCCCGATCCCCGGCAGTGAGGTCGAGGTCGAAGGACTGCGGCTCCGGGCCGAGGATCCGACCGGCCGGCGCAATCAGATCGGGACCGTGCTGGTCCGCCAGGTCGAGCCGGCCTCGCTGGGCGAACAGTCCGGAGCCGACGCGGCCCACTAGCCGCGCCAGTGTCGCGGACGGGCCCGGATAGCCTGGTGCCCATGCCGAGCGACGACGCCAGCCTCGACGATCCGGAGGACGCCAAGCTCGTCACGTTGTCGCGGGCGACTCGGCAGCGCACCGGGGCCGCCGAGGGGGCGGCGGTTCGAGATCTCGACGGCCGCACCTACACCGCCGCGACGGTCGGACTCCCGTCGCTTCGGCTGTCGGCACTGCCGCTCGCGGTCGCGATGGCGGTGTCGTCGGGCGCGAAGGGACTCGAGGCGGCCGCCGTGGTGACCACGATGCGCCAGCCCGCGCCGGAGGACGTCGAGGCGGTGCGCGACCTGGCCGGCCGCGACGTCGCGGTCTTCGTCGCCGACCCGGACGGGAGCCTGCAGCGGGTCGTGCGCACGTGAGCCGGGCCAACGACGCCGGCGAGGCAAGCGACGCCAGCGACCCCAGCGCGCCGGCCAGCGAGCCAGCCAGCCAGGCCAGCGACTTCCGCTCCGGCTTCGCCTGCCTGGTCGGCCGGCCCAACGTCGGCAAGTCGACATTGATCAACGCGCTGGTGGGGTCGAAGGTCGCGATCACGTCGTCGCGGCCGCAGACCACCCGCCATGTCGTCCGCGGCCTCGTGCATCGCAACGATGCCCAGCTCGTGCTGCTGGACACGCCCGGACTGCACCGACCCCGGACGCTGCTCGGCGAGCGGCTCAACGATCTGGTCCGCGGCACCTGGTCGGAGGTCGACGCCATCGCGGTGTGCCTGCCGGCCGACGAGAGGATCGGTCCGGGCGACCGCTTCCTGGCCGGCGAGCTGGCTCGGGTCCGGCGTACACCGGCGCTCGCGGTGGCGACCAAGACCGACCTGGTCGGCTCCGACCGGCTCGCCGAGCATCTCGCGCAGATCGCCGAGCTCGGAACGGCCAGCGGCATCGAGTGGCAGGAGATCGTTCCCGTCTCGGCGACCACCGGACAGCAGGTGGATCTGCTGCGGGATCTCCTGGTCGCGCGGCTCCCGGTGGGGCCGGCGCTGTATCCGGAAGGTGAGCTCACCGTCGCCCCGGAGGAGCAACTGGTCGCCGAGCTGATCCGGGAAGCGGCTCTCGAGGAGTTGCGCGACGAACTGCCGCATTCGGTCGCCGTCGTGGTCGAGGAAATGGGGCCGCGCGAGGACCGTCCCGACGACCGGCCGCTGGTGGACATCCGCGCCGAGGTGTTCGTCGAGCGGGCCAGTCAGAAGGGCATCGTCATCGGGTCCCGCGGGTCGCGGTTGCGACACATCGGGAGCCAGGCGCGGGAGCAGATCGAACGGTTGCTCGGCACTCCGGTCTACCTCGACCTGCACGTCAAGGTGGCCAAGGACTGGCAGCGCGATCCGCGGCAGTTGCGCCGGCTGGGCTTCTGACGATGCCTTACTCGCGCGTGACCGCCCAGCAGGTCGCGTAGCGCTCGCCGTCCTTCCATTCCTGGCGGCGTGGCCACTGCAGGCCGAACTGGCCGGGCTGCTTGGCGTCTCGCCACTTCGCCACCGCCTTGGCACACATCTCGTTGCTCAGTTCGAAGGCCTCTTGCTGCCCCGGATAGTTCTCGCTGTTCGTGTCCAGCTGGACGATGCCGATGGCCCGTTGCCGATGGTCTCGGGCACACGAGGTCAAGGTGCCCTCGGCGACGCCGGGCTTGTCGCTGAACACCTTGGTCCAGCACGCGCGGTAGCGGTCGTCGAAGTCAGCGTCGAGCATGCCGTTCACATCGCTGGGCAGGCGCTCCAGGCGGTCGGTGTGCTGACCCGCCACGAGATCGCAGCGGAACCAGTTGGCGCCGTCGTTGAACTGCTTCGCGCTCGGCCGGTACCACGCCCAGCTGACGATGCTCACGACCCAGTCTTCCAGCGAGCCACCGACGGTGTTTCGCCAGGCCTCGTCGCACTCGGTGAGGACGTGCTGTTCCAAGTCGGAGTCCTTGACACTGGTAGCCGACTCCACCAGATCCTCCGGCCACTTGCCGACGTAGTAAGTCACCGCGTTGTGCCGCTGGTCGCAGTTCACCGGGCTGCCGTCGTTGGTCGCTGCCTGGATGTCCTCCATCTGGAGCTTCCGGCAATCGCCCTCATCGGGTGCCGGCGCGGCGGCGTCCTCGGTGGGCTGGGACTGCGCGGTGTCGTCGTTGGGCTCGGTCGGATCGCTCGCGACGAGGTCACCGGCCTTGCCGCAGCCGACGAGCGCGACCAACGCGAGCCCGACGGCGAGTGTTCTGAGGCGCACCACGGACCGATTGTCGCTCAGCCCGATTCGTACCGGCGCGCTGGCCCGCCGTCAGGAGTCGGTCTCGGCGAAGCAAAGGCCCCAGCGATCGCCGGTGTTCCACTGTTGCCGGCCCGGCCAGGTCACGCCGTAGTTGAATCCGGCCGTCGTGTCCAGGTAGGCGCGAACCCGACTCGAGCAGTCGTCCTTGAGCCGGGTCTCGAGGCTCTTGGAGCCGGGATAGTCGGTGTTGAGGTCGCCCAGGTGTACGCCGGCGACCGCCCGGTGGGTGTGGGGCCGGGTGCACACGACGATGTTGGTGCCGTTGCCGAACCCGCCGCGGTTGCACTGCGTCCACGCGTCGGCTCGTTCGGATCCAAGGACGCCCTTGGTCGTACGGGGTAGCGCGACGAGCTTGAGACCGTTCATCGCTCGGATCGCGTAGGCGTCGCAGTTGAACCAGCGCGCGCCGGGTCCGATCTCGTCGGGGCCGGGCGCGCCGACCACGAAGTTGAAGACGCTCAGCGCCACACCCTCGCCGGAGCCGCCGAGCCAGTCGGCAAGCTTGCGGCTGCAGATCCCCGAGACCAGCGACCGCAGCCGGGATGCGTTGCCGGTACGGGCGGCCGCCTGCGCCGCTTGGTTCATCAGACCGACGAAGTAGGTCTGCGCGTTGTGGGTGTCGGCGCACGGAACGGGCTTGCGGACCTCCAGGCTGCCGCCGAGCGCGCTGAGCACGGGGTTGGTCCGGCGACACTCGCCGACCTTGGGCTCGGGCGTGGCCGCGGGTGTCGGCGAAGGGGAGGCCGGAGTCGTCGGCGACGACGTGGATCCGTTCGGCGAGGGGGATGCCGTCGGATCGGCCGGGCTGTCCGAAGCGGTGGGCTCGGACTCGACCAGGTCGGTGGTCGATCCGCAGGCACTCGCCACCATGAGCACGGCCAGCACGAGGGCGGCTCGTTGCCAGATCGTCACGATGTACCCCGATACGCGCGGACTTCGGTCGGTACGGAAACCCTAGCGGGCGGTCGACTCACGGGCGGGTCAGTCGGTCGGCACCCAGCAGATGCCCCACCGTACGCCAGCCTTCCACTGCGCCCGAGTGGGCGGCTGCCAGCCGTACTTCCACTCCAGCGGGTAGTCCAGCTCGACTCGCGCCCGGTCCTGACAGCGATCGCCGGTCTTGCGTAGCCGCTTGCGGGACGGGTGGCGGTCCGACTTGCCCTCCACCCGAATCACGTCGAACGCCCGCCAGGTGTGGTGGCGGCCGCAGGACACGGTCACCGAATTGCTCCGCTGCGGAGAGCCGCGACTGCACAGACCGTACTCGTCCATGGCGGACGAGGAGTCGAGCAGCCCCTCGCTGTTGCGCGGCAGCTCCTCGAGACGCGACTCGGTCGCCGACACCACCACGTCGCAGCGATACCACCGGGCGCCGAGCTTGATGTCGCGGGCGGTCGGGACGAACCACACCGGATGCGTCCTGGTCAGCAGCCGAGTGGTCCGGTCGCCGCCGACCCAGCGCTTGAAGTGCCGGGTGCACTTCGGTGTGACGTACGCCGCGACGGCCGATGTGTCGGGAGTCTCGTCGATGGAGGTGGTGAGCTTGAAGTGGCCGACGTGGAACGTCTGAGTCGTGTGCGGCTTGCGACAGCGCACCGGTCGCCGTTTGTCGTGGGCTCGGCTTATCTGCCGGGCGGACAGGTCGTGGCAGGCGCCTTCGCGGGGCTTGGGGTCCTTGGGCTTGGGCGGCGGCCGGGTCGACGACTCGGCCGCCGCTGTCGGAGGATCGTCGTCCGCCTCGGACGAGTCGTCGCCGCGACACCCTGCCGCGGCCAGGCCGACCAGCACAGTGATGACGGCTGCCACCGCGATCGATAGGCGACCCGGCACGAGACGATGCACCCGCCCCAGAGTACGGACCGGCCAGGTTATTCCAAGCCCCTGTCCAGCAGCCGCGTAGCGGTCATCCGTCGGCGCGAGGCCGTCAGGGCAAGGCCTTCTGGTATTGGATGATCCGGGCGAAGAGGACGAAGCCGAGCGTTTCGTTGACCGCCAGCATGTGCCGATTTGTCTCGGCGTTCCAGGTCTGGATCCACTGCAGTTGCGGCTCCGCCTCGGCGAGCCAGGCGAGCAGGTCGGCCTTCATCGCAAGACCCAAGCGGTGACCGCGATGCTCGGTCAGCACCGACGTGTCCTCCTGAGCGGCCCACTGCGGTGCCTGCCGGTCGACCAGGGCGATGGTGTGGCCGGCCCAGCAGCCGTCCGATCGGCGCCGGGCGAGGACGCGGTACATGGTCTGGTCACGAGCCGCCATCGCTTCTTCGTACGCCTGGATCGACGACATGTCGAAGGCGTCCGGCTCGACGTCGAGATCGCCTGTGGGCGCGTCGTTGATCGCGGCGAACAGTGGCGTCAGCCCGGCGAGCAAAGCGTCGTCCGACGGGCCGAGCACCCGGACCAGCTCGTAGTCCGCAGCATGCTCGAGCGCCTCGCTCCGATGCGCGACCCATCGGGCCGGATCGACACCGGAGAGGGTGAGGCGACGTCTCGCGTTGTCCAGGCCGGGCTCGAACCCACGGGCGGCCGCGAATGCCGCGCCGACCCCGTCCCGCGAGGCGAACCCGGTCAGGCTCCGCCGATCGGCACCGAGAGCGTACTCCTCCGCGTGGCGAAGCAGGGTCGATCCGATGCCCTGCCGATGGTGGTCCGGGTGGACGTCGATCCACAGGTACGCCAGGTGCCGATTGGATCGTCGCGGGAACATCATCGTGGCGGTCGCGACGATCCGATCGGCCGCCCGGACCACGACCAGCCAGTCGGGACGCTCGACGCCCCAGCCGTAGCGCTTGCGCAGCCGCACAGTCGGTCCGCTGGTCGGAGTCGGAGCCGACGTCTCGGCCCGGCGGGCAGCGGCCACGACGTCGGCGATCGCCTCGGCGGTCTCCGCGTCGACGTTGCGTGGATCGAGCTCGACCAGGTCCATGGCGCCATCGAACCGGGTCGCGCCGGTCATGTCAGGTGGGTTTTCGGATCGTTGAGCAAGATCACTGCTGTCAGATGTATTTTCTGGCGGCTTCGCGGGTCCTTGTTTAGCGGACCATCCTTGTCACTCCACGAGAAGCGGCTTATGCACAAGTTCCTGCAGTCCGTGGGTCGGACCTGCGCCCGGTGGCATTGGGCGGTCATTGCGGCCTGGATCGTGATCGTGGGCTGTCTGCTGATCGGCCGCACCATCGCCGACGGCGCCTACGACAACAACTACTCCGTGCCAGGCAGCCAGTCCGAGGCCGGCCTCGACAAGCTGGACGCGGCATTCCCGAAGGCCGGCGGCTACTCCGGGCAGATCGTCTTCGCGACCGACTCCAAGAAGCAGGTCTCCGCCGACCAGAACGCGGTCAACCAGTCGGTCAAGAATGCATCAAAGCTCGACCACGTCCTGGCGGTCGTCAGCCCGTTCGCCGCGCCGAACTCACCGCAGGTGTCGAAGAGCGGGACGATTGCCTACGCGACCATCAACTTCGACGTCAACACCACCGGGCTCGACGACGACTACCTGAACCAGTTCGAGGCCGCGTTCGACCCCGCCACCAAGGCCGGGCTGCAGGTCGAGTACGGCGGCTATGCCGGGCAGATCGCCAACCAGACCGACGACAAGACGTCCGAAGCCATCGGCCTGATGTGTGCGCTGGTTCTGCTGCTGTTCATGTTCGGATCGCTCGTCGCCGCGGCCATCCCGCTGTTGTCGGCCATCTTCAGTGTGCTCGCGGGTTTGAGCCTGCTGAGCATCCTGGCGGCCGCCATGACCTTCCCGACGACGGCGCCGACGGTGGCGACCCTGCTCGGCCTCGGCGTCGCGGTGGACTACGGGCTGTTCCTGGTCTCACGACATCGCGACCAGGTCGACGCCGGGATGCCGGTCTACGACTCGGCCGGGCTCTCGAACGCCACGTCCGGGTCCGCGATCGTCGTCGCGGGAAGCACCGTCATCATCGCGATCCTCGGTCTCTACCTGTCGGCGGTGCCGTTCGTCGGCGCGCTCGGACTGTCCGCGGCGATCGTCGTGGCAGTCACCATGCTGGCCGCTCTCACCCTGGTTCCGGCGTTCCTCGGCGTGGCGAAGGGCAACGTACGAGCGCTCAGCGAGCGGCTCCACGAGTGGCGCGAGCGTCGGCAGCGGACTGCCGCCGAGACGGCCGGCGCGGACGCGGCATCGGAATCCGCCACAGCGTCGGCGGTGGCCGCGAACCCGGGGGAGCCGGCTCCGCCCGCCGGCGTGGACGCCGTCTCGCTGACCGAGTCGGCCCACGAGCACAGCGCCTTCGCCCGATGGGGGAAGATGGTCGCCGGCCGCCCCTGGCCCTGGGCTGTGGTCAGCACCATCTTGCTGATCGTGCTCGCCATCCCGTTGTTCTCGATCCAGTTCGGCCAGCTCGACGCGGGTACGGACCCGAAGAGCGACACCGACCGCCAGGCGTACGACCTGATCGCCGACGGTTTCGGTCCCGGCGCCAACGGGCCGATCACGATCGTCGCCGTACCTGACAACAAGAAGAACGCGCAGAGCGTGCTGAACAAGCTGGAATCCGCCGTCAAGGACACGTCCAACGTCGCGTCGGTGTCGCCGCCGCAGATGAACCCCGCCGGCAACACGGCGACGATCACCGTGATTCCGGGGACCAGCCCGCAGGACCAGGAGACCACCGACCTGGTCGACAACCTGCGCGACACGGTGCTGCCGGGCGTCGACGGCGTCGAGACCTTCGTGGCCGGGACGACGGCCGGTTACGTCGACTTCACCAACAAGGTGATCTCCCGGCTTCCCATCCTGATCCTCGCCGTCGTGCTGATGTCGATGATCCTGCTGACGACCGCGTTCCGGTCGCTGGCCATCGGGCTGAAAGCCGCCGCGATGAACCTGCTCTCGATCGGCGCGTCGTACGGCGTCGTGGTGGCCATCTTCCAGTGGGGCTGGGGGAACAGCCTGATCGGTGTCGACCAGACCGTACCGATTCCGGCGTACGTGCCGATGCTGATGTTCGCGATCATCTTCGGCCTGTCGATGGACTACGAGGTGTTCCTGATATCCAGGGTCCACGAGGCGTACCTCGAGACCGGTGACTCGCATCGCAGCGTGGCGATCGGGATCGGCGGCACGGCGCGGGTCATCACGACCGCTGCCGGCATCATGATCGTCGTCTTCAGTAGCTTCGT
Organism: Nocardioidaceae bacterium; assembly: GCA_032154865.1. Taxonomy (GTDB): domain Bacteria; phylum Actinomycetota; class Actinomycetes; order Propionibacteriales; family Nocardioidaceae; genus DATFRX01. The sequence continues at coordinate 2,851 of JALDXR010000067.1, read as the reverse complement.
GTTCGACTCCGACCCGACCGTCAAGATGCTGGCCATCGGCATGGCGTTCTCAGTGCTCATCGACGCCACTGTGGTCCGGATGTGTCTGGTGCCGGCCCTGATGTCGATTCTCGGCGACCGGGCGTGGTGGATCCCGGGCTGGCTCGACCGGATCCTCCCGCACCTGGACATCGAGGGCTCCGGCACGACCGACCAGCCGCCTCCACGCAAGGTGCCTGCGGAGGGTGCGGTAGGCTGACCGGGCCATGCGTTACGCGAGCCTCCTCCTTCGCGGCCGCGGCGGGGCCCACTAGAGGCCGGACCCCTCGCCGCGGAGTTCGGTGCTGCCGGCCGCCGATCCCCACTCCACTGGGAGTTTCCGCGCCATGGCCATCCATCCCCAGCGCCCGAGCGGCATGCCTACGCAGCGTTATCAAGCTTTCTCTCCCGTTGATTTGCCTGACCGTGTGTGGCCGGCCCGCACGATCACCGAGGCACCCCGCTGGCTCTCGACCGACCTGCGGGACGGCAACCAGGCCCTGATCGACCCGATGACACCCGCCCGGAAGCGGCGCATGTTCGAGCTGCTCGTCCGGATGGGCTACAAGGAGATCGAGGTCGGGTTTCCGGCCGCGAGCGAGACCGACTTCGCCTTCGTACGCGAGCTCATCGAGCAGGACGTCGTACCCGAGGGCGTCACCATCTCGGTCCTCACCCAGGCCCGTGAGGATCTGATCGAGCGCACCGTGCAATCGCTCGTCGGCGCTCGCGACGCCAACGTCCATCTCTACAACGCGACCGCGCCGCTGTTCCGTCGGGTCGTGTTCGGCGTCGATCGCGACGAGTGCAAGGCGATCGCCGTCCGGGGCACCGAGCTCGTGATGAAGTACGCCGAGGAGCTGCTGCCCGACGCGGACTTCGGCTATCAGTACTCGCCGGAGATCTTCACCGGGACCGAGCTGGAGTACGCCGTCGAGGTGTGCGAGGCCGTCTCCGACGCATGGCAGCCGGGTCCGGGGCGCGAGATCATCCTGAACCTGCCGGCGACGGTCGAGATGTCGACGCCCAACGTCTACGCCGACCAGATCGAGTGGTTCTCGCGCCAGCTGACCCGGCGTGAGCACTCGGCGGTCTCGTTGCATCCGCACAACGACCGGGGCTGCGCCGTGGCGGCGACCGAGCTGGCCCTGATGGCCGGTGCCGATCGGGTCGAGGGTTGCCTGTTCGGCCACGGCGAGCGCACCGGCAACGTCGACCTCGTCACGCTCGGCCTGAACCTGTTCAGCCAGGGGATCGACCCGATGATCGACTTCTCCGAGATCGACGAGATCCGGCGCACGGTCGAGTACTGCACGGGCCTGCCGGTGCATCCACGGCATCCGTACGCGGGGGATCTCGTCTTCACCGCCTTCTCCGGCTCGCACCAGGACGCGATCAAGAAGGGTCTGGAGGCCCTCGAGCGCGACGCGGCCGCGGCCGGCGTACCCGTGGCGGACCACCCGTGGGAGGCGCCGTACCTGCCGATCGACCCGCACGACGTCGGTCGCACGTACGAAGCGGTGATCCGGGTCAACAGCCAGTCCGGCAAGGGCGGCGTGGCGTACCTCATGAAGGCCGAGCACAACCTCGACCTGCCGCGACGACTCCAGATCGAGTTCAGCCGGGTCGTGCAGCAGCACACCGACGTCGAAGGCGGTGAGGTCGCCCCGGGCACCCTGTGGGAGTTCTTCCGGACGGAGTACCTCGGCCGGGACGCCCCACTCCGCCTCAACTCGGTGCACACATCGTCAGCCGAAGGCGAGCACGACGCCCTCACCGTCGACGTCTACATCGACGGCGACCGGCACACGCTGCGCGGGCAGGGCAACGGCCCGATCGCCGCGTTCTGCGACGCGCTCGAGTCGGTCGGTCACGCCGTACGCGTTCTCGACTACGCCGAGCACGCGCTATCGGCCGGCGGCGACGCGATGGCGGCCGCCTACGTCGAGTGCGAGATCGGCGGGAAGGTGATGTGGGGAGTAGGCCTCGACGCCAACATCGTGACGGCGTCGTTGAAGGCCGTGGTGTCGGCGGTCAACCGCGCCTGACGGCGACCGCCGACCACCGGCGTCAGGGTTTGACGGCAAGGGCGAACTGCACGCCCCCGGCCTGGTCGACCTGGGCGTCGAGCACCTTGTCGTCGAGTACGACGGCGGCGCCCTCCTCGACAAATACGCGGGCCCCGTCCGACTCGACGATCTGGTCGCCGCTGTTCGGAGCTTCGGCCGGCGCGACCGTCAAAGCGTTGGGGTCGGAATCCTGCTGGCTGATGCGAAGCCCGGCGCCGTCGGCTTCCGTGCTCTGCTCAGTGATGGTCTTCACAACGTCGCTGGCGTTCTCGGTCAGGGTGAGCACAAGTCTCTCCGTCCGATTGCTGGCATATCCATTTCCACGGTTCTAGTCGATCTGGCTCTGAGCAAATCAGCGGCGTCGCGTGTCGAGCGTGTCGCCGCATCGATCGACGGTCGGCGAGTACGCAACGTCGCACGTCATACGGGGTTTCGCGGCCCGGACAACCGGCGGAACGGATCGTCCCGATCTGTCCACTTGCTGAGACGGCGGTCAGCGGTCGGTGCTGAGAACGAGCTCGACCAGCCGTCGGAGCTCCGGCGTGAGGTCCTGCTCGTGGATCTGCCGCTCCCGGTCGCCGATCCGGACGGAGTAGATGAACCGGTCCGGCTGCGGTGCGGACTTGGGGACCTGGGCCAGGTCGATCCGTCGCAGTAGCGCGGCCACCTCGGCGCCGGCTGGGTCGGTCGCCAGATCGATCGTGCTCTCGGTGACGAGTCCGGCGAAGCCGCCGCTGCGCCGGACAGACACGACGCCCTGCGCC
>JALDXR010000514.1:0-3227 GCA_032154865.1 Nocardioidaceae bacterium | reverse complement strand
GCAGTACTCGACCTGGTCACCACTGGAGCCACGGTAGAGCGAAGCGACAGGGGTGTAGAGCCAGACGCCGTACGCGTCGCGGTCCAGCGCGAAGACACCCCACAGGCCGGAGCCACCTTGGCGTTTGACCTTCTTCACGTAGTTCGACGCCACGGTCCCGATGCTAGTGAGCCAGAGCGACCGGTCCGCCCTCCGGCGAGCGCGGCGTCACGTTAGCCCGCCAGAGCACGAGCGCCAGTGCGGGCCGGCGAACTCGTGGAACCGGACACCGAGTTGGTTCACCGGTACCGTCGCCCTCGTCACCTCCGGCCGGGTGAACCCGAGCCCGTCCGGCTGGAGCGGGTAGGTCCGGCGGGTCACCCGGAACGACCGGCGGTCGGCAGTTTGCGCGGCGTGGGAGACGATGAGTCGCCCGTCGCGGGTGCAGCCGGCGCCGCGCGGGAACACCACTCCGCCGCCGACGACGATGAACGACCCGTCCGGCTGGCCCGGAACGTGCACCGCCCGTAGGCGGCCGCCAGTGAACGTGAACAGCTGCGCGAGCATGGCGTCGACCGCGGCACTGGTGTCGACGACGATGTCCGCACCGGCCCGGCCACCCAGGCGCGGAACACCCACGACCCGGGCGCGGAAGCCGCGCATCGGTACCGCGGCCGGGATGAGGTGCGCGGCGTATACGCCGCCTCCGGACATCCGGACGGCGACGAACCCACGACACGGCTTCGCCGCTCCCGGATCGGATGCGGCGGCCACCGTGTCCGGGGTCCCGTCCCCGTTCACGTCAACCCGCAGGTGCGAGTGGTGCAATGCCGTAGCGACGACCGCCTGCTGGTTCGGGCACTGCGGGACAGCGGCGACCCGCGTGGGGGGTTCAGGCCCCGTGCCGCAGCCAGCGGCCACGAGAACCATGAGCACCAGTGGAATGAGGATATGTCTGCAACGCATCAGCCGCTCCCACCGTGACGTGGACCGGCGCGAGCCGACCCGACGTACGACCGCGACCTCCATTGTCCCACGGCCACGGCCGGGTGGGGGTAGGAAGACAGCCATACGGCATCCGACGACAAGTTCTGTGCCAATGCGGACGCGGATCGACCGGATGGCGTCCTACGCTCCCGGACATGGCTTGTCGATGGACCAAGCATGCGACCGAAAGGTCGGACCATGGCTGACTACGCGGTAGCGCATCTGGATGAGATCGAGGAACTCGCAGACGCCGGCTGTCACTATCGGCCGATCCGCCACCACCTGGGCATCACCGCGCTCGGAGTGACTGCGTGGACGGCCCACGCGGCCGGCGACACCGTCCTCAACGAGCACGACGATGGCGACCCTACCGCTGACCAGGAGCTGTTCCTCGTGCTGCGTGGACACGCGGTGTTCGAGATCGACGGCGACCGGGTCGACGCACCAGCCGGAACACTCGTCTTCGCCCCGCCACGTACGAAACGCACGGCCTCCGCACACGAGGATGGGACAACCATCCTCGCGCTCGAAGGCACACCGGGAAAGGCGTACGAGCCCCGCGGCTGGGAACTGTGGGCGCCGCTCGCGCCCCGCTATCAGGCGGGCGAGTACGCCGAGGTCGCCGACCGTCTACGCACCCTGGTCGCAACCGCCCCGCAGTACCCCATGCTGTTCTTCAACCTCGCCTGCTGCGAGAGCCTCTGCGGCCGAACCAGTGAAGCACTCGACCACCTCCGGCACGCCGTCGCCATGTCGGAGGAGTTCCGCGAATCCGCAAGGAACGACTCCGACCTCGACCCGATCCGCGACGAACCCGCATTCCAGCAGCTGGTCGCCGACTCCTAGCGGATTCAATCCAGGGAGGCCGTCGAGGATCCTCGGCGGTGGTCATACGACGGGAGAACGCTAACCGCCCGAGGACGGGCCGATGGTGCCTGCGCCGTGACTCCCATCCGGACCCGGCTCTTTGAGCTCCACGAAGAGCACGTGTGTGTCGGTGTCGCCGATGTTCTCGCCCGCGTGCTCCTGGGCGTCAAGCCAGCGCGTGAGCCCGGCCTCAAGTTCCACGTCGACGTACTTGTCGCCGGCATGCAGCCGCCGCTTGAACGAACTCAGCGTGTACATCACGGTGTCGGGATGATGATGCGGGGTGGTCTTGTCACCCGGCTTATCCCTGTACTCCAAAACCCGAACGCGGTCGTTCTCGAAAATCGCCCGGTACAGATCGGCATTCGACACGGTGGGGTCACTCTCCATGCCGACAGCGTAGGTCCGTCAGCAGCTCACCGCGCCAGTACCAAGGCATGAAGACCCAGCCTGGTACGAGGCTCAGTCGTGCTTGTCGGCGCCCTGGCGTGCCTGGACCAGATCCTCGACGGCCTTGGGGATGGTGCTCTCGAAGTCCAGCAGCTTCGCCCAGTCCGGCACGATGGTGATCCGGGCCATCTGGTCGTACAGGGCGCGGACCCCCTGCTCCCAGTCGTCGAAGTACTCGGTCGGGATCAGCTTCCGTGAAGCCTCGACGTAGACGTCCGGCACCCCGTCGACCAGCTCGACCCGGGCGGTGCCGCGGATCAACAGCGCCCGGGGCGGCCATCGATCCTGGGTGTCGATGGTGACCGCGACCCTGGAGTTGTGTCGCAGTGCCCGGACCTTGGCCGCCTTCGGCGCGGTGTTGACCACCAGGTGCTCTCCGGTCCATGCGAAAGCGATCGGGATCACCCGAGGCTCACCGTCGACGCCCACATAGGCCAGCCGCGCCGGGATCGACGAACTCAGCAGCTCCTGCGAGATCGGCTCGGCCAGCACCTCGGCGATCTCGTCGTGTGTCATGGCCGACTCCTTCCGCTCATGTTGCGGCCAACCCGGCGTATTGGTGGGGCAACAGGGTGCCCCTCCCTGGGGACGTCCGACTCGGATCCCGAAGCTACGCAGACCCGCCTCCTGGCGGCTTGAACGAAACGAGCAGAGTCGAACGAGTCCGGCCGTCTGTCGGGGTAGTTCGGGCGGGAGCTCTGCCAACCGGAGTGAGGCAATGGTCAGCAGGACTCTGGTGGTCAAGGGAGATAGAGGGCGCCATCGGTGTGGTAGCCGGCGCCGCGGCAGCAGCCACCCCACACGAGTAGCCCTTCGCCGGTCCAGACGGCTGCGTGTTGATAGCGGCCTGAGATCGGAGCCGGCGGCAGCTGCCGCCACCGCTTGCGCTGCGGGTCGTACGCAGCGCCGGCCGCGAAGAAGTCGCTCCCGTTGAACGCGGACAC
>JALDXR010000513.1:0-3230 GCA_032154865.1 Nocardioidaceae bacterium | reverse complement strand
CACCCCGGACGTCATCCGCAACCATCCGATGCTCAAAGGGGTCACGATTCCTCGAACCGGGCGTCCCGGCCGCATTGGGACGCTCGTGACGAAGACGCTCCTGATTTCGGGCGAGGCCGGTTTCGTGACGATGCCGACGGGTGAGCGCGGCGCGATGCTGCGCGCCTACGACAAGGCAACCGGCAGCGAGGTCGGTGCGCTCTACATGCCGGCTCCTCAGACAGGATCCCCGATGACCTACATGCTGAACGGCCGCCAGCACATCGTCGTGGCCATCAGCGGAGCGAACTACAGCGGCGAGCTCGTCGCGTTCAGGCTGCCCCAGGCCACGACGACCACGAACTGACGATGAATCGTTCAGCGCTGAGAATTGGGGGGTCCTTCACGCCGCTATTCGTGGCGTTGATCCTGTCAATCGTCGCCGGGTGGTCGGGACAGGCCGGTTCCGCAGAGAGCCAGGACGGACGGATTCCGGACCCGATGGCAGAAGCCGCACGCGACGTGAGGCTGGTCGGCTATCACGATCTGCAGGGCCGCCCGGCCCTCGTGGTGACGACCAAATCCGATCCCAGGAACGGTAATTGGGTGTATGTCGGGCATCACGACAATTTCCACAATCAGAAACCTCTGCCGAACCCTCTCACGGGCCGGCTCGAGTTCAGCGGCACGACGATCCTCGATATCACGAATCCGGCGCAGCCGCGGCTCGTGTGGCACATTCCGAACGAAACCAACAGGAACTCGCGAAGCGTCTCGGTGGTCTACGACTACAAGTTCGACTCGTCCGGCCGCGACTATCTGATCCGCAACTCCGAGATCCTCACCGAAGGTGAAACGGGCAAGGATCTGAAATACCAAATTTTCGACATCACCTCGCGCGACACCGACCCTTCGAAGATTGCTCTCGTGGGGGAGATCAGAGGAACACCCGTCAACTCGTGTGGCCCGGGCTGCGGTGGCGAGTTCATGTTGCGGGCGCACAAGGGTTGGTGGTCCGAAGAGACGGGGTATTTCTATGCCGCATCGGGCGAGCCCGGGTTTCGCAACGTCATCGTACAGATCTTCGATCTGAGGAATCCCAGGGAGCCCAGGCTTTTGGGGCGCGCGTGGATCCCAGGGCTCAAGGACGGAGAAGAGGGCTACGAAGGCCAGTACTCGCACCATCCCATCGTGGACGAGGAGAACAAGCGGCTCTACGTCGGCTACCGCAACGCGGGCGGCCAGGCGGCGTCGTTCGATATCTCGAACCCCGCACAGCCGAAGCTGGTGTGGTCGATCGACATGAATCCCCCGCATCGCGGGCCGCACTCGGTGTCGCCGATTGTGTACGATCGAGTTCCCAACTTCGGACCGAGCGCGCTTCCCCGAACCTATGCCTTCGTCGTGGACGAAGCCGGCGCCGGCGACGTGACGCCTTGTCCAACCGGCGTGCGCTCGGCCACCTACATGCTCGACATCACCACCGAGACCCGGCCGTTCCCCGTGTCGGTCTGGCAGGTGCCGGTCGACAAGTTCTGCGAGAAGGGCGGGCGCTTCGGGCCGCACCAGTCGGCCGAGACCGTCAACGGGAAGATCAATCGGTTCGAAGACAAGATCGCGTGGGTGGCCTACTTCAACGCCGGTGTCAGGGTCCTGGATCTCTCCGATCCCTACAACCTCAAGGAGCTCGGTTTCTACATCCCCAGGACGAGCCGCAACTCCTTCCCGATCGCGGATGGACAGCCGGTCACGATCCATATCAACGACGTCGACCTCGATCATCGCGGCCTGGCCTACGTGTCGGACCGCGTGGGGACCGGCCTGTTCGTTCTCGAGTACGTCGGCGCTCGGGTCCGAGCGGCCGCCAATCGCTAGTCCTCCGGCTTCACGGTTCGGTTCCTGCCACACGAGTCATGGCATCGACCAACGGACGAGCCTGTGCCGCGGTCCGTGAATCCGCCTCCCCAAGCAAGGCTAAGAGCTCATCCCGCGATATTTCGTGGCACCCGGCGGCTGCCCTCGGCGGCGCGGCCGAGGTTTACTGGAATTCCGGCGAGTGCACTGATATAAACGTGGAACCGCCGGTGATTCCGGCCTGGCACACAGGGTGCTTGTAAAATGGTCGTGGCGGGCTGTCCGCCGTTGAGATTCGGCCATCATCACTCGGAAGGGATCCCTCATGTTGAAGAACGTTGTCCTGCTGGCTACTGTCGCGGTTCTGTCGGTGACGTCTCCTCTGTTCGCCCAGGCGCCTCGCGTTGAGGTCGGCGCCAATGTCGGCTGGGTATTCAGCGACGGTGTCGACACGGATACCGGGATCCTCGCCGGCGACGGGAATGTCTACGACCGCGTGGATCCAAAAGATTCGTTTGGCTGGGGGTTCCATTTTGGCGTCCTGGTCACGGACAACGTCGAGGTCGGCTTCATGTTCAACCAGCAGCCAACCCAGCTCGAGATCGACGGAACCGCCACCACGGAAATCGGCGACCTCACCATCAATAGCTATCATGGCTACTTTGGGTACAACTTCGGCCTGCCCGACGCCCGGGTTCGGCCGTACGTCCTGCTGGGTCTGGGTGCGACCAACTTCGGCAGCGTCAACTTCACGTTTGCCGGGGTCGATCGCGAAACACAGTCCAAGACGCAGTTTTCCGGCAGCCTCGGCGCAGGAGTGAAGTTCTTCGGCTCGTCCAACGTAGGCGGACAGTTCGGTGCCCGCTGGACGCCGACCTATATCAAGACCGATGCGGAGGGTTGGTGGTGCGATCCGTTCTGGAGCTGCTACCTCGTCGGGGATGCGCAGTACGCCAATCAGATGGAGCTCTCCGGCGGCGTGATTTTCCGGTTCTGAGGGCGGCCCCGCGCGCCCGGGGAATGCGTCTGACGTCCGCCGGCGGGTTCAGTATGCCAATCGCATGTCGCTGCTGGTCGTACTGTTGCTCGCCGGCTTCATCTCCTACCCCGCGCAGGGGGCGAACCTGGCGCCAGCCGGGACGCTCCGAGCGGCGTTCATCGCCGACAACCCCGTTCAGGGCCGGGTCGATCCACGAACGGGCGCGGTCACTGGCATCGCGGCCGATCTCACACGGGAACTCGCCCGACGTGCCGGCGTGCCGTACGTCATGCGGATGGCCACCGGGCTGCGCAAGCCCAAGAATCCCGTCCCCGGAACCGACGTCGCCGGAACGGTCGAGGCCGTCGGCAAGGACGTGCAGCGCCTTCGACCCGGTGACGAGGTCTTCGGCTTCTGC
>JALDXR010000066.1:0-11057 GCA_032154865.1 Nocardioidaceae bacterium | reverse complement strand
CGCCCGATGTTGGCGGTGATGCCGTCGATGCAGCGGTCGGCGAGCAGCCGGGAGGTGTTGGCGAGCAGCCGGATCGACTCGAGCACGTTGCGCGCCATCACCGGCATCATGACGTTGAGCTCGAAGTTGCCGGATGCGCCGGCCGCCGTGACGGTGGCGTCGTTGCCGATGACCTGGACGCACGCCATCAGGGTCGCCTCGGGCAGCACCGGATTGACCTTGCCCGGCATGATGCTCGACCCGGGCTGCAGGTCCGGGAGCGCGATCTCGGCCAGGCCGGTGGTGGGGCCGGACGCCATCCAGCGCAGGTCGTTGCAGATCTTGGTGAGGCTGACCGCGATCGTGCGCAGCTGGCCGGACAGCTCGACCAGACCGTCCCGGGCACCCTGGGCCTCGAAGTGATCGGTCGCCTCGGTGAGCGGGAGCCCGGTGTCGGCCGCGAGCACCTCGATGACCCGGGCCGCGAAGGCGGGGGGCGTGTTGATGCCGGTGCCGACCGCGGTGCCGCCGAGCGGCAGTTCGGCGACCCGGGGAACCGTCGACTCGAGGCGCTCGATGCCACGGCGCATCTGCGTCTCGTAACCGCCGAACTCCTGGCCGAGCGTCACCGGCGTCGCGTCCATCAGGTGGGTACGCCCGGACTTGACGACCGCCTCGAACTCGGTCGCCTTCCTGCCGAGCGCGTCGGCCAGGTGGCCCAGGCCCGGGATCAGGTTGTTGATGACCGCGTCGGTCGCGGCGACGTGGATCGAGGTCGGGAAGACGTCGTTGCTCGACTGGCTGGCGTTGACGTGGTCGTTGGGGTGGACGTCCCGTCCGAGCCGCTTGGTGGCGAGCGTCGCCAGCACCTCGTTGGTGTTCATGTTCGACGACGTTCCCGACCCGGTCTGGAAGACGTCGACGGGGAAGTGGTCGTCGTACGCGCCGTCGGCCACCTCGTGCGCGGCGGCGCGGATCGCGTCGGCCATGTCCTGGGGCAGTACGTCGAGCTCACCGTTGACCGCGGCCGCGGCGCCTTTCACCAGGGCCAGCGCCTTGATGTGCTCGCGCTCGAGCGGAGTGCCGGAGATCGGGAAGTTCTCGACCGCCCGCTGGGTCTGGGCCCGCCACAGCGCGTCCTTGGGGACCCGGACCTCCCCCATCGTGTCCCGTTCGATCCGATACTCGGGGCCGTCATCGCTCATGTTCGCCAACGCTATCGGCCGCGGTCGGCGGGACCGTGCCGAGGTAGAGGGAGTACTCCTCGCTCCGGCTGCCCAGCAGCACCGGGCACGGAATCCGTTCGCCCGAGCCGGTCGCGGCTCGCAACGCGGCCGCCAGCGCCGGTGACCGGGTCGACGACCACACCGCGACGATGCCGCCCGGCCGCAGCCGCGAGGCACAGGCGGCCAGGAAGTCCGGGTCGTAGAGCGAGGCGTTCCCGTCGTGGACCAGCCCGTCGGGTCCGTTGTCGACGTCGAGGAGTACGGCGTCGAGCGTGCCGATCGGTGTCGCGGCGACGACGTCTCGTACGTCGGCCACCTCCACCCGCACCCGAGGGTCGGCGAGGACAGCCGGGCCGTGGGGCACCGTGCCGTCGCGAAGCCAGTCGACGACCGGCGGCTCGATCTCACTGGCGACGATCTCGCGTACTCGTCGGTCGGCCAGCAGCCGACGGACCGTGTATCCCAGCCCGAGGCCGCCGACCAGCAGCCGAGCCGGCGTGGCGAGGCGGTCCAGCGCCAACTCGGCCAGGGCCTCCTCCGTCGAGGTCCGGGCCGTGTCCATGACGAAGACGCCGTTGACCCGCAGCTCGAGGACACCGCTCTCGTCGCGACGCAGGACGACCTCGCCACGCGGCGTCGTGGCCCGGGCCACCGTCTCGTGCGTCACGAGCCTCGCCTCCTTGAGCCCTCGCGGACAGCCGTTGGTGAACCTCGCGCGACCTAGACTCGGGCCAGCCGGGACGTGGTGGGGAGCGGTGAAATGCACGAGGCGCAGCTCATCGACTACTACTCGCCGCCCGGCAGCGACGTCAAGGCGGCGGCCGAGCAGGTGCGCGATCGGGTGCCGCAGATTCGCGGCCTGGCCAACCAGGTCGAGAAGGACCACAAGGGCGCGCTGGACGCCGTTGCCGGGCAGCTCGAAGGCTCGATGGCCGACGCCCCTCGCAACGCCGTCACCAAGGCCGACAACACGTTGCGGGTCGCCGAGTTCGCGGCGGGCTGTCTCGAGCTGTTCTCCCAGGCGATCGACCAGCACAACGACACCAAGTCGGACCGGCCCCGCTCGGTCTCGAAGCTGAACGCCGACTACAACCAGGCGATGGGCGACAGCTTCGGCGTCGACTACCAGGATCCCGGCGCCAACGCCACGCAGGCGCAGAAGGACAAGGCCCACACCGACTACCTGGACGCCTACCAGGCCGCCCGCAACGCCAAGATCGCCGAGCTCCGGCAGGAGGCCAACGAGCTCGACGGGTGGCTCGACGGCAAGGCGGGCGACGTCAGCCGGATGATCGATCGCGGGCCCAACGAGGCGGACCTCCGCATGCTCTGGGCGGCCGGTGCGCTCTCTCCGTACGCGGTGCTGGCGTTCCCCGGGGCCGAGCTCAGCAGGATCACGCTCTCCGCGGTCGCACAGAAGGAGCTGCTGGAGGACCTGATCGCCCATCCCGAGCTCCTGATCGCGATGCCGCCGGCGCTCAAGACCGTCGTCGACAACCTCCCGAGCGGCACCCGGACCAAGGTCTACGTCGAGCAGCGGATGGCCCACCTGCGTCAGCAGGGCCTCCTGACCGGTCCCAATCCCGGCGGCAAGTACGAGCAGTGGATCAAGAACACCTACCTCAACGGCGTTGCGATCTCCACCGTCATCGACATCGCCCGTACGCATGACATCCGGCCCGACGACTTCAACGTGCTCAACGGGTTGAAGGAGATCAAGGACCGCGACCAGAAGTCGTTCTTCCTGCTGCCGACCAATATCAGCGGGGACGACGCCAAGAAGGCCGTCCTCATGACGTACATCCTCAACGCCGGGACCGACTACGGCGCCAATGGCGAGACCACCGACTTCACGCCGGAGCCGTACAACGCGGCCGAGATCCAGCGGATCATCGACCGGCAGAACGCCAACGGCTGGAGCTACCGCGACGACGTCGACTTCGTCCACGACCACGGCGGACGACTGGTCACGACGCCCAACGGCATGCTCATGGGCATCGGCGGGGTGGACGCTTTCAGCCAGGACGGCGGGACGACCTGGGGCGACATCTTCATGATCAACGACAACCCACCCGACCCCGACCAGCGGCTCGAGGCGATCGTCCAGTCGGGTGAGCGACCTTCCGGCGGCCTCGACCTCGACCGGCTGCTGCATCACGAGGAACGGCACTCCCGGCAGTGGGACCGCGAGTGGGCACCCTGGTACGGGCTCCGCTACGTCACGTGGGAGTCGATGTTCGGACTGAAGGAGGGTTGGAGCAACGCCTATGAGCAGGACGCCGGGCTCACCGACGGCGGCTACCCGCTGCCGCCGCCTCCGAACCCCACACCGGGTCCCGCTCCGACCCAGCCGCCGACCCCACAGCCGACGCCAGAACCTTCTCCGACGCCGTCGCCCACGCCCGGTCCCTCTCCGACACCGCGTTAGCAACCCCGACTCGGGTGCGCGACGCTAGAGCTAGCGGCACCGACCCGAGGAGGGCCAATGAAGCAGCTCAGCTCGCTCGACACCCAGTTCCTCCACGTCGAGTCGGCGACGACCACCGGCCATGTCGGAGGCGTGCTCATCCTCGATCCGTCGACCGCGCCCGGCGGCCGGCTGACCCTGGAGGACCTGCGGGCGCTCTACGAGGCGCGACTGCACCTGGCGCCCCCGCTGCACGAGCGCCTGGTGGAGGTGCCGCTCGGGCTCGGCAACCCCTACTGGGTCCACGACCCCGACTTCGACCTGGAGTACCACCTGCGAGAGGTCGCCCTCCCGCCGCCGGGCAGCCCGGAGCAACTCGGTGAGCAGATCTCCCGGATCCACGCCCGGCCACTGGACCGGAGCCGGCCGCTCTGGGAGGCGTATCTGATCCACAGCCTCGAGAACGAGCTGGTCGCCCTCTACGCGAAGGTGCACCACGCCGCGATCGACGGCTTCTCCGGCGCCGAGATCCTCGCGACGATCCTGGACGTGACGGTCGAGCCGCGCACGGTGGACCCGCCGGATGCCGAGTGGCAAACGGGCAAGCTTCCTGATCCCTACACCCTGGCCGTGCGCGGATTCGCCTCGTCGATCGTCCAGTCCGGCCGGACCCTGACCTCGCTGCCGCGGTCGCTGCCCCACCTGGCCGACCTGCCGGGAGCCAAGAACCTGCCGGGAGTACGCCGGGTCAGTGACCTCGCCGACTCGGCGGTCTCGCTGGTCACCCGTGGTTCGGTGTCGTCTCCGGCCGACAAGACTCGACGCGATCTCGACGTGCCGCGTACTCCGTTCAACGGCGGGATCACGGCACATCGGCGGTTCGCGTACGGCTCAGTCCCGCTCGACGACGTCAAACAGGTCAAGAACGCCTTCGGACTCACGGTCAACGACGTCGTCATGGCGATGGCGACCGGCGCGCTGCGGCGTTGGCTGCTCGACCACGACGCACTGCCGCCGATCCCGTTGGTGTCCGCGGTGCCGGTCTCGATCCGCGCCGACGGCGACAAGGGCGGCCTCGGCAACCACATCTCGGTGATGCTGGCCGAGCTGCCCACCCATCTCGCCGACCCCGAGGAACGACTGCGAGCGGTCGTCGAGGCGATGTCGGTGGCGAAGGCGGAGTTCGAGGCTGTGCCCGCGACGATCCTGTCCGACGTGTCGGCGGCCGTCCCGACGGCCCTGGCCGGCCTCGCGTCGCGGGCGCTTTTTCGGCTCGTGTCGGTGCCCGGCCCGCCGTTCAACCTCTTCGTGTCCAACATTCCGGGGCCGCAGCTGCCGCTGTACGTCGCGGGTGCTCGGGTGCGAGGCATCCATCCGGTCTCGGCGGTGACCGACCTGACCGGCGGCCTCAACATCACCTTGTTCAGCTACGACGGTCGCTTGGACTTCGGGCTGATCGCCTGTCGCGAGATGGTGCCTGACCTGTGGCGGCTGATCGACTACCTCGCCGAGGAGCTCGACGAGCTCGTCAAGCTCGCACCCGAGCCGAGCTGACGCCGTCGGCCCGCACGGCTGTCCTGGCGACCGCGTCGACGAACGTGTCGTAGAGCGCGGGCGGTATGTCGTGACCCATCCGGGGGACCAGCATCAACTCGGCCCCGCGGATCGCAGCTGCCGTGGCGCGTCCGCCCGAGTTGTGGACCATGCGATCCGCGAGGCCATGGATCACGCAGGTCGGCGTGTCGAGCTCCCGCAGGGCCGGAGTGCGATCGGGTTGCGTGGTCACCGCGAGCATCTGGCGAAGGACACCGGCGGCATCGTGGCCGCGATCCCAGGTCGCCCGCGCCTGGGCCGACGTCTCCGCCGGATCGTACGGATAGCCCGGCGATCCGAGCAGCTGCGCGATCCGGTGGGTGCGCTCGACGTACTCCTCCCGGGTCCGGGGACGCGACCCGAGCAGCATCGGAAGCAGCCGAGGATCCTGCCAGCCGACACTGCGCCGGCCGGTGGTCGACATCATCGACACCAGTGACCGCACCCGGGCCGGTCGGGCGATCGCCATGGTCTGCGCGATCATGCCGCCCATCGAGACGCCGAAGACATGCGCCTCCTCGGCTCCGAGGTGATCGAGCAGGCCGAAGGCGTCGGCGGCAAGGTCGCCGAGGCCGTAGTCCACGTGCCGGCGCACTCCGAGCCAGGTCGTCACCGCGGTCTGGCGCGTCGCGCGGCGCAGTGGCGTGATCCGGCTCGACCGCCCGACGTCGCGGTTGTCGTAGCGAATGACGAAGAAGCCCTGGTCGGCCAGCAGCTTGCACAGGTCGACGCTCCACCAGTTCAGCGGCCCGCCGAGTCCCATGACGAGCAGGAGCGGAGGCGCGCCGGGATCGCCGAAGGTCTCGTAGCAGATCTCGATCCCGCTGGGCAGCGACGCCATCTGCTCGGCCACGGTGCCTCCTGGCGCATTGGTACGGCGATCTCCGTCCCTTTCGAGATTAGTCACCGTACCGTTCACTCGCGAGATTGGACGAAATGTCAGTGGCGGGGCGTGACGGGCCGGCGACGACTCACGCCCGAGCGGTGAGCGCCGGGAGCTCGTGCCGCCACGGCGGGTCGGCGCCGGGTCGCGAGCAGGTGATCGCCGCGGTCGCACCGGCCAGCTCGCCCAGCCACTCGAGATCGTCGGCGTCGAACGACGTACGCGTCGACCAGCCCTCGGTCACGATGCCGGCCAGCAACCCGGCCATCCAGGCGTCCCCGGCCCCGATCGTGTCGGCGACCACGACCTCCTCGGCCGGGACATCGACCCGGATCGATCCGCTGCCCAGCAGCGAGCCGTCGGATCCCCGGGTCATCGCGACCAGCGCCGCCCCATGACCGAGGATCTCGCCGACGACGGAGTCATCGGGACTGCCGAGCGCGGCCGCGTCCTCGTCGCTGAGCTTGACGATGTCCGCAGCGGCGGCGAGCCGGCGTACGCGTTGGCCGACCGCGTCGGGATCGGGCGCAAGGATCGGCCGCAGATTGGGGTCGAAACTCACCGCCACACCGTCGCGCCCGGCCCGGTCGACCAGGTCGGCGACCGCGTCGGCGCCGGGCGTCATCCACGAGCCGATCGACCCGACGTGCATCAGCGTGTAGTCGCTCGGATCGGGCAGTTCGGTGGGATCCCAATGCAGGTCGAACTCGTACGTCGCGTGGCCGGCGCCGTCGAGCCGGGCGGTGGCGGTCGCCGTCACCGCGGCCGGCGTGGACGGCGCGAGCCGTACTCCACTGTCGTCGAGATGGGCCCGGATCCGGTCGCCGCGGGCGTCGGCGCCGAGGTGCGTGGCCAGCGTGACGGAGATGCCGAGCCGGCCGAGGCCGACCGCGACGTTGAGCGGAGAGCCGCCGGGGTGCTCGGCGTCGGGCCGGCCGGGCGCACGCGTGACGTCGACCAGGGCCTCGCCGACGACCAGGACGGTCGGTGAGGTCATCGGGGTCGGTCTACCGCTCGAAGTCGACGGACGCGTACGCCGCGAGCTTGCTCAGCTGGTGGTCGCTGATGATCTCGCGAATCGTCCCGCTGCGGGAGCGCATCACGAGGGAGTGCGTCTTGCAGCCGCCGGCCCGGTAGCGCACGCCGCGCATGAGCTCGCCGTCGGTGATTCCGCTGGCGACGAAGAAACAGTCGTCGCCGGCCACGAGCTCGTCGGTGTGCAGGACCCGGTCCAGGTCGTGGCCGGCCTCGATCGCCTTCTGCCGTTCGTCGTCGTCGCGTGGCCAGAGGCGACCCTGGATGACTCCCCCGAGGCACTTCATGGCGCAGGCCGCGATGATGCCCTCGGGCGTGCCGCCGACGCCCATCAGCAGGTCGATGCCGGTGTCCGGCCGGGCCGCCATGATCGCTCCGGCGACGTCGCCGTCGGTGATGAACTTGATCCGGGCTCCGGTCTTGCGGATCTCGTCGACCAGGCCCTCGTGCCGCTGCCGGTCGAGCACACACACGGTCACGTCCTCCGGATGCGAGGACTTCGCCAGGGCGACCCGCTCGATGTTCTCGCCGACCGACAGCCGGATGTCCACGACGTCGGCCACCTCGGGCCCGGCGACGAGCTTGTCCATGTAGAAGACCGCCGACGGGTCGTACATGCTGCCCCGCGGGGCGACCGCGAGCACGGCGATCGCGTTGTTCATGCCCTTGGCGGTCAGGGTGGTGCCGTCGATCGGGTCGACAGCGACGTCGCACTCGGGTCCGGAGCCGTCGCCCACGGCTTCGCCGTTGTAGAGCATCGGAGCGTTGTCCTTCTCGCCCTCCCCGATGACGACGGTGCCGTTCATCTGGACGGTGTTGATCAGGGCTCGCATCGCGTTGACCGCGACGCCGTCGGCGCCGTTCTTGTCGCCGCGACCGACCCAGCGTCCGGCGGCCATCGCGGCGGCCTCGGTGACCCGGACAAGATCGAGGGCGAGGTTGCGGTCCGGTGCCTCACTGGCCGGCTCCAGATCGGCGGGGATGCGGGTCGGCGAAGGAGTTGGCGGAGTGGTCGGGCTCTCTGACATGGGACGAACCCTTCGACGGCGGGACGCGTTGACGGCGGTGCCTTGGTGGGATGGTAGCCCGCGGCGAGTCTGCCGTTGCGCATCGGTCAAGGTTGAGTTGCCTCAACTCAGGCTCATCGGACCGCGACTAGCGCTCGTCTCGGAGCCGCTTGGCGAACCAGTGATCCGCGTACGGCTCGTCGTTGAACGGCTCCACCTCGACGTACCCCGCCGAACGGTAGAGGGCGATCGCCTCGGCCAGTCCGCGGTTGGTCTCCAGCCGGGCCACGCCGCGGCCGCTCCGACTGGCCTGCGCCTCGAGCTCGGAGAGGAGCCGCCGCCCGACGCCGAGGCCACGAGCGGATCGGTCGACCCACATCCGCTTGATGTCGGCCGCGTCGCCGTCATGGAGGAGCAGACCGCCGCACCCGATCGGCTCGGACCACAGCGACGCCACGATCAGTACGCCGCCCGGCGGAGCGAACTCACCGGCGTCCGGCACGGTTCCGCGCCGCGGATCGAATCCGGTGGAGAATCGCCGATCGAGCTCGGCGAAATACTCCCGCAGGCAGTACAGCGCCTCCGGAGCGGCCGGATCCGTGACCGCGAACCGGACCGCGGCCGCGGTGAGGAGCCGGGCGACCGTCGTCATGGCTCCGGTCAGCTGCTCGCGCTGGCCCGCATCGAGTGGCTCGAGGAACGACACGGCGAGCTCGTCGCTGCGCTCGTCGAGTACGGCCCGCTCGGCCGTCCCTGCCGCGGTCAGGCGAGCCGTCCGTACTCGCTTGTCATGCGTGCCCGGCTCGACCACCACGAGACCGCTCGTCTCGAGCGCGCGGAGCAGCCGGCTCAGGTAGCCCGAGTCGAGCCCGAGCCGCGAGCGGAGCGCTCGGACGTCGCAGCCGTCCGCTCCGATCTCCCAGAGCAGCCGCGCCTCGCCGAGCGGCCGATCGCGGGACAGGAAGTGGTCGTCGAGAGCTCCGACCCGCTGCGTGACGATCCGGTTGAACCGGCGGACCTCGGCGATCGCTGTCGCATCCATTGTCTGACTCTAGTCAGAGGAATGCTCCGACCGCCAGTGGGGGCTGCTCAAGCCGGATAGACGTCGATCTCGGTTGCCTTGACCGATGCCCAGACCGGATCGCCCTCACCGACCTCGAGATCGGCGAGTGCTGCCGGGGTGACATCGGCGAGCAGCGGGACGGGTCCGGCCAGATGCAGTCGCAGGACGTCGCCGTGCGGTGTGATCCCGTCGACCCGTCCCGGCCAGACGTTGCGGGCGCTGGCGTGCGGTCGCTCGGTGTGCAGGGTCACCGCGCTCGGCCGGAAGCTGGCGAAGACGTCGCCGTCGGCCGGGCCCGGCGGCACCAGGGTGCTGTCACCGGCCAGCCGCACCGACTCGCCGTCGCCCCGGCCGCGAAGCAGGTTGAGCCCCATGAGTGCGGCGACGTGGGAGCTGCGCGGGCGGCGAGCGACATCGGTCGGAGGTCCCTCTTGTACGACGACGCCATCTTCGATGACGAGGACGTGATCGGCGAGGGCGAGGGCGTCGAGCGCTTGATGTGTCACGAGTACCGAGGGGGCCGAGACGCCGGCCAGATGCCGTCCGAGGAAGCGACGCACCGCCACGGCCGCGGACGCGTCGAGGGCGGACATCGGCTCGTCCAGCAGCAGCAGATCGGGGTCGGTCGCCAGTGCCCTCGTGACCGCGACCCGCTGCTGCTGGCCCCCCGACAGTGCACGCGGCCGCCGATCGGTGAACTCGGTCAGCTCGGTGCGGCCGAGCCAATCGGCGGCTACGACCCGGGCCTCCCGGCGTGATCGACCGGCGTGCCGCGGTCCGAAGGCCACGTTGTCCAGCACCGACAGATGCGGAAAGAGCAAGCCGTCCTGGAAGACCGTGCCGAGTCGGCGCTCGGCGACGGGCACGCGTGTTCCGGCGGCCGCGTCGTCCAGGGTCCGGCCGTCGAGCCGGACGTACCCGGAGGTCAACGGCGTCAGGCCGCCGAGCACGCGCAACAGGGTCGACTTGCCGGCCCCGTTCGGGCCGAGCAGGGCGAGGACCTGTCCCGGCCGGACCCGGAGCGTCGCGTGGACCTCGAAGTCGCCGCGCCGGGCGGTGATGTCCGCGTCCAGGCCCTTCACATCCGATTCGGAAGGCGGCGGACTCACGGAGCCACCCCGCTGATCCACCGCTCCCGCAGCGCCGCGAGCACTCCGACGCTGACCGCGAGCAGCAGCAGACTGACGACGATCGCGCCGGGGGCGTCGGTCTGGTAGGTGTTGTAGACCTCCAACGGCATCGTGCGGGTGACGCCCTCGAAGTTGCCGGCGAACGTGATCGTGGCGCCGAACTCACCGAGCGCCCGGGCCCAGGCGAGTACCGCTCCGCTCACGATGCCCGGCCCGGCGAGGGGGAGTGTGACCCGTATAAAGGTCCACCATCGACTGGCGCCGAGACTGGCCGCGACCTCGTCGTAGCGGCGGTCGGTCGAGCGCAGGGCGCCTTCGACGGCCAGTACGAGGAACGGCAGCGCGACGAAGGTCTGGGCGACGACGACCGCGGTGGTCGTGAACGTGACCTGGTAGCCGAACGCCTCGAAGATCGGCTCGCCGAGCACACCGGCCCGCCCGAAGGTGGCGAGCAGGGCGATACCCCCGACGACCGGCGGCAGGACCAACGGCACGGTGACGAGGGCCCGGACGAACTGCCGGCCCCGGAAGTCGACCCGGGCCAGCAGCCACGCCAGGGGCACGCCGAGCACCAGACAGACCACCATCGAGATGGTCGCCGTGGTCAGGCTGAGCCGAAGCGCCGTGGTCACCTCGGTGCTGGTCAGGTGGTCCCAGAGATCGGTCCAGGGTGCGCGGACGAACAGGCCGATCAGGGGGAGCAGCAGCACCGCGAGCCCGCCGACGGCGGGAAT
>JALDXR010000512.1:0-3232 GCA_032154865.1 Nocardioidaceae bacterium | reverse complement strand
CCGGCTGCACGAAGTGGACCAACACCCCGCGTGCCGCATCCCGGACCGCGTCGACGCCGGCAGCGGCGAAACCGGGCTCTTCACAATCGAGGGTGTAGTTGGGGTCGGAAGCCGCCTGTCTCGAGTAGTGATCTGGCGATGTAGTTCGTCAGGTTGCGGAAGCCGAGGGCGGAGCCGCGGAGGTGTTCGAGGCGGCCGTTGATCGCTTCGGTGGGGCCGTTGGATGTGCCGGGCCGGTCGAAGTAGGCGAGCACGTCGGCGGCGCGCTTGGTCAGGGTGCGGCCGAGCGTGATGATCTCGCTGAACGGGCTGGGGACGCCTCGGCTGATCGACTCGATCAACTGCCTCATCAGCTCGCGGCCCCGGGTTCGGTCGGGCTCACGGTAGGCGGCGATCATCCGCTGGTAGATGCCCCAGGTGGCTTCGACCTCGACGTGGGCGTCGGCCGCGAACAGCTCCGTCAGCCGGTGCTGCTGGGTCTCGGTGAGCAGGTCGGCGCCGGTGTGCAGGGTGCGTCGCGCGGCATACAGTGGATCGCCGGTGCGGCCTCGGTGCCCGTGGGTGGCTTGCTGGACCCGGCGCCGGCACTGATCCAGGGCGTCGCCTGCCAGACGGACGACGTGGAAGGGGTCCAGCACCGGCACAGCCTCGGGTAGCTCTTCGGTGGTGGCGGTCTTGAACCCGGTGAACCCGTCCATCGCGACGACCTCGATATTGTCGCGCCAGGACTTGTCCCGTTCGGCGAGCCAGGCCTTGAACGCCTGTTTGGAGCGGCCGGCGACCATGTCCAGAAGCCGCGCCGGCCCGGTGCCGTCGCGGATCGGCGTCAGGTCGATGATCACGGTCACGTACTTGTCGCCACGCCGGGTGTGCCGCCAGACGTGCTCGTCCACGCCGATGACCTGCACGTCGTCGAAGCGGTGCGGATCGTCGATCAGGACCCGGCGGCCCTCGGCCAGGACCGCGTCGTTGGCGGTGTTCCACGAGACCCCCAGAGCGTCGGCGACGCGGGCGACACTCAGGTGTTGGCACACCAGGGCTTCCAGCGCCCACCACAGGCCACGTCGCGACAGCGTCGCCCGCGGCTCGGCGGCCCGCGACGTGTCCTGGCGCCACACGTGACCGCACCCGGTGCACCGGTATCGGCGGAGGCTGACCTCCAACACCGTGGGCCGCCACCCGAACGGCTCGTGCGCCAACCGCCGGACCACCGTGTCCCTGGCCGCGCCCTGGCATCCGCAGCGACGACACCATCTGTCGGGCTCGACAACCCGGCACCGGAGAATCGCCCGATCGGGCTCCAACCGCTGCCCGAGCACTTCGAGCCCGAGATCATCAAGACGAGCGAACGTGGTCAGGTCAGGGCGGGCGAAGGTAGCGTCAGACACGTCGAGGTCTTCCAGATGGACGGCATAGTCACCTCCATCCTCGGGAGACCTCGACCCCTACCCGGCCACCGACGCGCCGACCGGACTACACCCTCAACTGCGACTGCGAAGAGCCCAAATAGCCCCCGGTGCGAGGGTCGGCCCGCGTGCTACGTTCCGGCCATGACTAGACCCAGTGAGATCCTCGGCAGCGTGGTCGCCGCCAGCGAGCGCGAGCAGCTCGAGACGTTCCTGGATTACCTGCGCGACGCCGTCGTGCGCAAGGCCCGCGGGGTGTCGGAGGAGGACGCCCGGCGCAGCCCGGTGCCGACCGGCACCAACCTCGGCGGCCTGATCAAACACCTGCGGTGGGTGGAACTGGGCGGGTTCGCCGAGCAGATCGGGCAGATCCCCGCCGCGGAGCTGCCCACGCCGCCGTGGACCGACGCAGACCCGGAGGCCGACCTGCGGCTGGAGCCGAACGAGAAGCTCGACGACGTCATCGGCGCCTACCAGGCGGAGTGCGACCGCTCCCGCGAGATCGCCGCCCAGCACAGCCTCGACTACGCACCGCGGGGCAGGGAGCTGACGTTGCGGTGGGTGTACCTGCACGTGATCCTGGAGACCGGCCGGCACGCGGGCCACGCGGACATCCTGCGCGAGATGATCGACGGCAGCGTCGGCGACTGACGGCTCGCGGCGCGTCGTCGGTCCGTGTTCCGGTCGTCGGAGGCGGCGTTACACCGGTATCGGCGGAGGCTGACCTCCAACACCGTGGGCCGCCACCCGAACGGCTCGTGCGCCAACCGCCGGACCACCGTGTCCCTGGCCGCGCCCTGGCATCCGCAGCGACGACACCATCTGTCGGGCTCGACAACCCGGCACCGGAGAATCGCCCGATCGGGCTCCAACCGCTGCCCGAGCACTTCGAGCCCGAGATCATAGTCACCTCCATCCTCGGGAGACCTCGACCCCTACCCGGCCACCGACGCGCCGACCGGACTACACCCTCAACTGCGAAGAGCCGCCAAAGCCCTCGGCTGGTGCGGGGTTGCTGGGCTGATCTACCTGCTGATCTGCGCCGTGAGCGTCATCAGCGGCGGCTTTGCGGGGCTCAGCAGCGACGTGGCGCACACCATGTTCGACTTCGCCGCGAACCCGTGGGTCGGGGTCAGCGTCGGCGTGCTCGGCACCGTCTTGATCCAGTCGTCGACCACGACCACGGCCATCACGGTCAGCGCCGTGGGGTCAGGCGCATTGCCCCATCCATAGCGCGATCCCCATCATTCTCGGCGCGAACGTCGGCACCACCGTCACGACCAGCCTGGTCGCACTCACCTTCATCGGCAACCGCACAGAGTTTCGCAGGGCGCTGGGCGCCTCGACCATCCACGACTTCTACAACTGGCTCGCGCTGCTGATCTTCTTCCCGATCGAGCTGATCTGGCAGCCTCTGGAACGCATCAGCGGTGCGCTGACCGACGCGCTGTACGGCACCGGGTGGCTGCCGAACCCGGCCCACTTCAACGTCATCCGAGCGATCACCCGGCCGGTCGAACATGCCGTGGTCGAAGCGACCTCGCACCTCGGCAGCACACTCGGTCCGCTGTTCGCCATCGTGATCGGCGCCGGGCTGATCTTGGTCGCCGTCCGCTACCTGGGGAAGCTGCTCAAGCAACTCATGGTCGGCAGGGCCCGTGACATGTTGATCAAGGCGGTCGGCCGCAACCGATACCTCGCCATGGCGTCCGGTATGGGAGTGACCGTCGTGACCCAGTCCTCGACCATCACGACGTCCGTGCTGGTCCCTTTCGCCGGAGCAGGCATCCTGACGCCGAAGCAGGTGTATCCGGTCGTCGTCGGCT
>JALDXR010000065.1:0-11082 GCA_032154865.1 Nocardioidaceae bacterium | reverse complement strand
AGAAGACGACCAGCACCGCCGCGCCGACCAGCACCGGCTCGCCGACCCCCGAAGCTCCGACCCGGCCACGCCGCCGGTCCGTCGGGGTCGCAAGGTCCGGTCGACCCCGGCGAGCGGCCACCTCCCGGGCCCGCTCAACCGCCGCGGCCAGATCCACCAGGTAGTCCGGATAAAACATGGCGCCCTCCAACCCTGGAGCGATCGATCGACACCCCCGAGGCTCGTCGTAAGACACCGGGCTGACGTCTGGCGAACTGCTTATCTTTTGCCCGCCCGGTGTGATCGCTTGGCGTCGATCGTGCTCGGGTGCTCTTAAGAACGCCTTAAATCGGGTCGGTCCAGACTCCGGACGCGGTGCCGGATCGTGCAGCGTGATCAGCTCGCCATCGCTTCGGCTATCGCTTGCTTCGCCGTCAGCTGCTGCCCGTCGGCCCAAGCGCTGTCGAAGGTCGCCTCGTCCAACTGCGAGCGCAATGCCTCGAGGAACGATTCGTACTCTGCCTGCTGGCCGCGCTGCACCGGGCCGGCGATGCGGCGGCGCATGGCGTCGGCAGCCGCGACCAGGCGAACGGCTCGCACCACCTCGTCGGACGCTTCGGCCACCGCGGCCAGTCCCTCGAGACTCTCCGCGAGCCAGTAGTTCTCCCCCACCTCGGCCGCGAGCCGAAGGCTGTCGCGCAACGTGGCGGCGGCCCGTTCACGGTCGCCCTGACGCAGCGCCACCTGCCCCAGGCCGTTCAGCGAGGGTACGAGCGCCCACTGCTCGTCCAGTTCCCGGAATATCCGTAGGGCGTCTTCGTAGTGGTCGACCGCTTTGGAGTACTGCTTGCGGTGGCGGACCAGCTCTGCGGTGTTGTGTTGGGCCATCGCGGCGGTCCGTAGGTCGCCGACGCGAAGTGCCAGGGCGCGGGCTTGCGCCAGGATCTCTTCGGCCCGCCCGTAGTCTCCCTCGTCGATGACCTGGGTCCCGATGGCGTTGAGAGCGAAGGCCTCGGCTCGCTCGTCGCCCAGCTTTCGCGCGAGGTCGCACGCGGTCTCGTGCATGCGTCTGGCCCGGCCGCTGTCGCCTTCGCACCAGATCATGGTTGCCGCGCCGGTCAGTGCCCGCAGCCGGATCTGCGGCGGCGCCTGGTCGGAAAGCGCGAGCGCTTCCTCGAGCCAGCGTCGCCCTTCGCTGAAGGACCCGGACATCTCCCAGAAGTGCCACAAGGCAGCCGCCAGCCGCAGAGCCACATTGTCGTCGCCGTTCCCGGACAGGCCCCACGCCAATGCCGCGCGCAGGTTGTCGTGCTCGTCGGTCAGCCGGGCCAGCCAGTCCAGTTGCTGGCCACCGCCGGTCAGCCGCTGCTCGGCGGTCTCGGCCAGCTGGAGGTAGTGCTCGGCATGTCGTCGGCGCCGCTGCTGGCCGTCCGGGGAGCCGTCGAGGAGCTCTTCGGCGTACTCCTGGATCGTCTGCAGCATCAGATAGCGGGTGCCGTCCGCGGTACGCCGGCCCTGCAGGAGGCTCTGGCTGACCAGGCTGTCGACCCGGTCGAGGAGGTCCAGGGGGTCCTCGCCGTCCGACGTACACACCGCCTCGACCGCATCGAGCGTGCATCCGCCGCGAAAGGCGGCGAGCCAGGTGAAGAGCAACCGTTCGGCCGCCTCGAGCAGGTCGTAGCTCCACTCGATGGTTCCGCGCAGGGTCTGCTGCCGGGTGGGCACGTCGTGGGGGCCGCCCGTGAGGAGGCGAAGCCGCGCGTCGAGTCGGGTCAGGATCGCCGGCGGAGCGAGCACCCGGCAGCGCGCGGCGGCGAGCTCGATCGCCAGCGGCAGACCGTCGACGCGGTGACAGATCGCCGCGACCGCCTCGCCGTCTCCCGCAGTGAGCTCGTACCCCGGGCTGACCGCCTGCGCCCGCTCGACGAACAGGCGTACGGCTGCGTTCTGCGTGAGCTCCCCGATCGGCGGCAGTGGGTCGAGCTCGGGCAGCGTCAGCGGGTCGACTGGATATTCGTGCTCTCCGCTGATGCGCAACCGAGACCGGCTGGTGACCAGCACCGTGAGATACCGCGTCCGGCTCATCAACTCCGCGACCTGTCCGGCGGCGTCCAGGAGCTGTTCGAAGTTGTCCAGGACCAACAGCGCCCGCTGCGCCTCCAACCGCTGGATGAGGATGTCGAGCAGGGTCCAGTCCGCGGTCTCTCGCAGGTTCAGCGCACTGGCGATCGCTGGAACGACCAGGCTGGAGTCACTCAGCGGCGCCAGTGGGCAATAGAAGACTCCGTCCGCGAAGTCCGTCGTGACCTCGGTGGCGACCTGGAGGCCTAGTCGGCTCTTGCCCGAACCGCCCGGTCCGAGCAGCGTGACCAGCCGGACCGACGGGTCGTTGACCAGCTTCGTGAGTGAGGCAAGCTCGCGTTCCCGGCCGATCATCGGCGTCGGAGCAACCGGAAGCGTCGAGACCGCCGGTTTCGACGGCCGCACCAGGTCCAGCGACGGGTCCTGTCGCAGGATGTTCCGCTCTAGCTGTTGCAGGTCGTCGCTCGGATCGACACCGAGCTCGTCTCGGAGCGTCGTCCGCATCCTCTGGTACGCCGCCAGCGCATCGGCCTGCCGATGGGTCCGATAGAGCGCAAGCATGCGCTGAGCGTGCAGCCGTTCGCGAAGCGGATGCCGGGCGACCAGGGCGGCCAGCTCGTCGACGACCTGGTCCTCGCGACCGGCCTCGAGGTCGGCGTCGATGCGCTCCTCGAGAACACTCAGCCGCTGCTCCTCCAGTGCCGTCACCTCGGGGATCGTCTGTCGCTCGACCAAATCCGGGAACGCTGCTCCACGCCACAGATCCAATGCCGTACGGAGAAGCAGCGACGCCCGGGTCGGATCGTCGCAGGAACGCGCTGCGCGGGCCTCCTCAACCAGGCGGCGGAATCGCCCGACGTCGACCTCGTCCTCGTCGGTCCGCAGGACATAGCCGTCGCCGTCGCGTACCAACCGCTCGCATGGCCGATCGTCGTCGACATTGAGCAGGCGTCGCAGATTCGCCACGTAGACCTGCAGGGTGGCGGGCGCCCGGTCGGGCGGCTTGTCGCCCCACACCGCCGCCACCAACGCGTCTGGCGAGACGATCGCGTTGGCGTGCAACAGCAGGAGGGAGAGGACGACCCGTTGTTTGTGGCCGCCCAGTGCTATCGGTCGATCCGCTTCGACGGCCTCCAGCAGGCCGAGCACTCGGAACTCCACGACCCCTCCGCGACGACTGGTTTCGTCCGAGTCGTGCGGGCTGTGCCATACCCCGTACAGACTTCTCGGGGCATAACGACCTCAGGTCGAGTATGCGCTCAACCGCATGCGGTTGGCCAATGAGTTACCGAGATCAGCCGGTGTCGGGGGCCGCCTCGAAGGCTGGCGGCATATCGGCGGCGTCGTGGGTGGGAGCGTTCGGCACGGCATAGACCGCTGCCGCCGTGCCGACGGCGGCGACGATCGTGAGGATCTGACCGGCCCTGGTATCCCCAGCGACGACACCGAGCGAAGCAGTCGCTATCGCGCCGATGGTGGCGGTCCACGCCTTGGCGGTCTGGCTCATCGTGTACGGCGGCATGGTTAGTTCTCCTCGACGGTCGGGATGCACAACTCGTAGCAGACCTTCGGAGTCAGAGGGCCCTTCACCTCGGTCTCGCCGACCCGGCGGATCCGCCTGAATCGCTGGATGGCAGCAAGCAGCGGCTCGTCCATCCGGCCCGGCTTGTGATTTCCGAGGCTCATGTTGAATCCGCGCAGCGACCGGGCGACGGTCGCGACCTGCCGCGCTCCGGACGGCATGAACGGGCGCCCGCCGGGGTGCTTGGCGATCCGGTTGAGCCGGCGCCAGGAGATCGCAGCCCGTCGTCCGTAGCGGAACGGTCCGATCTTCTTGGGCCGCCACCAGTGGTCCGGGCCGTTGTTGGCGAGCCCGTTGCGACCGTTGCGGTAGTCGCGGACCTGGTCCTTGGCGGCTCCGCTGGCCCGCTCGTTGCCGATCAGGATGCCGTGCCAGTGCCGGTCCCACTCCCCCGGCAGTCTCCGACGCGGCCAGCCCGCGAAGTTGGTCTTGCGCAGGACGCGGTTCTTGCGGCGGATGTCGTGCCACACCAGGTCGACCGCGCCGCCGCCGTCGTGGGTGCCGGCCGACGACGAGACGCCGCCTCTGTTGTACGAGCCCTGGATGATGTTCATCTCGTAGCCGAGCTTCTTCTCCGCACACAGCAGGGCGGCGATGGTCATCCGGTCCAGCGTGACGCCGCGGAAAGTGAATCGCTCGTACATGCTCATCTTGTTGTCGTCTCCTCGGACCTGCGCTCCCGCGGGGCTGGGTGACCTGGGCGACGATACCGGCCCGGCGGCTCTCCGCAACTGGCGCGGTCAGGTCGCCGGACCAGGTGTGGTCTGTGCCCGTCGGCGGACGATCAGGAAGATGGCGGCGACGGCAATGGTGGTGACGCCGGCGGAGATGATCGCCGAAGCGAGCGGGAAGCCGGCCAACGCCGTGCCGACGACGTAGGCGAGTCCACAGGTGTAGACCGTCCAGAGGACTCCGCCGATCGAGGACCAGAGGAGGAACGAGCGATACGGGTACGCCGCGAGCCCGAAGGTCGCACTGGCCACCACGCGGACGCCGGGCACGAAGCGACCGAAGGTGAGAAGAATCGGAGCGCTCGAGCCGATGATGCGGAACGCTGTCGCGACGCTCTCGCGCTTCATCGCCGAGTCGAGCCGTGGCTGGAACCTTCGCCGGTTGAGCCGGACGATCCAGTAGAGCGTGGAGTCACCGCAGATGGCACCGGCAGCGCCCGCCACCATGACCAGCGAGAGGTCCAGAGCCCCGTCGGCGGCCAGTGCCGAGGCCGCGTTGAGCGTGGTCTCACCGGGCAACAGGGCACAGATCGCGTCGCCGAAGACCAGGAAGAAGACGGCCGGGTAGGCCCAGTTGCCACTGTCTTCGACGACCGTCCCGAAACGCTCCTCGCCTCCGAGCTTCTGGAGCAGGACGATTCCGACCACGAAGGCGATCGCTCCGAGGGCGGCGAACAAGACGATCTTGCGCATGCTCCGCTCGGTCGGCCATTCGGCCGCCGGCGGCCCGAGCGGGGCTTGATCGGCGGACATGCGTACATCATCCACGAGGAACCGACGTTGGGGCGTTCAGTCGGGGACGACACGCGTCGCAAGATCCTTGCGATGGCCGAGTCGTACGAGCCAGTCCACGAGCTGTCGATGCATCGCGTCGGCGCCCACGATCATCTCGTCCGGCGCCGGGAACTCGGTCGGCCAGACCAGCATGGCGCGGTCCTGCCAGCCGCCCAGCCCGCCATGGCAGCCGACCAGGCCCTCGAACGCGGCCACCTCGTCGAGGTCGTCGAGCAGGCTGTTCACGTAGATGTCGGGGGCCTCCGGCATCAGGGCGGCGCGCAACACGAACTCCGGGGCCATCGGGCCGAACTGCGCCAGCGGATCCTCACCGACCACGACCCCGTCTCGTACTCGGTTCTCGCCCTTCGGCCCCAGTGCCACAGGTCCGAAGTCGACGGTGTCGACGACGACGAAGCTGACGCCCGGATGGTTCACCAGGCCTGGGAGCAGAGCCGGGAATCGGTCCGAGATATCCCGCTGGGACAGCCGACGGGACTCGCCCGCGACGTAGATCAGGCCGAGGTTGCCGGAGCCGAAGATGATGAAGCGGTCGTCATGTGACTTGGCCCCGTCCGCGGACCGCGACACCCGATCCTCCTGCTCGACCGTGGCGGCCTGCGTGACGCTCTCGAAGGTGTCGGCGCTCAGCCGATCCCCGGCTCTGGTCAAGACCCGGCCGAGCACCGTGTCGGAGCCGCCGGACGACGCGAAGACCGAGTTCACCGAGCCGCTGGCCTCCTCGTTGTGCTCGGAACCAAGCACCTCCACCTCCGCGAGGCGGGCGACCAGCGCCGGCAGATCCTCGCCGTAGCGGTCGGCGAAGATCTCGCCCTGCGACTGACCATGGTCGGAGAGCACGACGATGTAGTAGCGCCGCGGGGCGACCTCGGCGACGCTCTCGAGCTGGGCGAGGACGGCGTCGATCCCCTCCAGCGCCGACAGCGACTCCGGCTGCATGATCCCGGCGTGATGGGCGACCGCGTCGTAGTCCACGTAGTCGACGTAGATGCAACGCCGGCCGCGCAGCATGGAGTCGACGACCAGAGTGGTATTCAGATCGCGAATGACACCGAGCAGAGCCGCGCGTTCCATGGTGAAGTCCCAGCCCCGATGCACCCGCGGGCGAATGTCACGCCGCCGGGCTCGTAGGGCTTGGAACCGCTCGCGCACGATCTCGGCGATCATCCGGCTCATGCTTCGGGCGAGGCCCGACGGCCTGGACAAGAACTCCGACAGGTTCCGACGGGCCTGCTTGGTCTCACGCGTACGGTCGACGGCGCTCATCGTCGCGTACGCCGACACCGCGTCACCGGTGAACAGGTTGCTGACCGAGACACCGTCGTCGGCGAGCAGTCCGAGACCGTCGGAGTGCATCGCCTCGATGGCCCCGGCGTCCCCCGGCTTGTTGGCGACGAAGACGCGTCCGGACTCCCGATCGACCCAGCGGAATGCGGGAATGCCGTCGATGGTCCCGTGCAGGATGCCCATTTGACTCGCCGGCGTCGTCGCCGGCAGCTTCGGACGCCACTCGGCCATGCGATGGGAGCCGGTCCGCACCCAGCGCGACAGGGTGGGCAGCGTGCCGGCGCGTATCCCCCATTCGAGAACGGGATACGGCACCCCGTCGGCCTGGACGAACAACACACCGGGTACGTCGGGATCCGGCAGGTCCTCGGCCCGCACCCGGCGGGCCCGCCGCAGCAGGCTTGCCGACACGGCGTCGTCGGTCCCTGCCGTGCCCAGCCAGACGAACAGCGTCGACATGGCGGCGACGATCCAGGACGCGACGAACGACCCGAGCAGCGAGGAGTCACCGGTCTCGTCGGACGTGACGAGCCAGATCACGATCGCCTGCGTGAAAAGTCCGAGCAGGACCGCGATGACCCAACCGGACCGGACCGCGAGCCAGAC
This sequence comes from Nocardioidaceae bacterium, assembly GCA_032154865.1. Classification (GTDB taxonomy): domain Bacteria; phylum Actinomycetota; class Actinomycetes; order Propionibacteriales; family Nocardioidaceae; genus DATFRX01. Next base: position 4,020 of record JALDXR010000065.1, on the reverse strand, counting down.
CAGAATCGGCCGCAGGAGGGCGCCGAAGATCGACACCCAGAAGGCCGCGATGATCGCGAGCTCCCAGCCACCGACGTTGAAGTCCGGAATGAGCCACGAGGACACCCACAGCCCGACGGCGGCGCCGGCCAAGCTGAGAATCGCGCGGCCGACATCGCCCCAGCGCAGGACGATTCGTCGCTGTTTCGCTGCCCTATTCCCCGTCATCAAGCCACCTCACCGGTCAGTCCCAGGGCCGGCCAGCACCATTGTCCTACGTCGAGGGCTGTTGCCACCGTTCGCCGGGCCGGAGCGTGATGAGTCGGCTGCGCGGCGCCTCCCGCGCCAGCGCGTCGCGGAAGGCGGGCAGCGCCCGATTCATCCAGCCCCGAGGGATTTCGCGTCCACCCGGCAAATGCAACGTCCCCCAGTGCACCGGCAGCACCCAGTCCGGGTCGGCCAGGGCGCACGCCGCCGCGGCCTCTTCCGGGTCGAGGTGTCCCTCGGACAGCCGTGGGCCCCATCCACCGATCGGCATGAGGACCGCCGCCAGCTTGTGCCCGGCCCACTGCGGGAGTTCCGCCATGGCCTTGTACAGCTCGGTGTCTCCGACGGCCCACACGGCGGTCTGGTCGGTCGACCGGATCAGATGTCCGTTCGCCGCGTTGGGTCGATGCGGCATCGGCCGGGCGCCATGAACCGCGGGAACCAGCCGTACGGAGACTCCGCCGTCGCCGACGTCGTACCACTGGTCGTCGTCGAGACCGACGGCTTGCGAGATCCGCTTGGACCGCAGCCACCTGGCGTTGGCCGGCGCGGTCAGGACCGGCGCAGAGTTCAGCAGTCGCAGCGATCTGAGCTCGGCATGGTCGTGATGCAGGTGGGACAGGAGTACGGCATCGGCGCCGGTCCATTGCGCCTTGTCCGGTCGCGGCCAGCGCCGACGAAGCGGCGGCGCGTGCCGGTGGAGCAGCGGATCCGTCAGCAAGCGGGCGTCGCCGATCTCGATCAAGACGGTCGCATGACCGAGCCAGGTCAGCCCAAGCATCCGTCCACGGTATCCAGTCGCCCGAGTCGTTCCGGCGAGTCGACGACGGGCTGGCCGGTCCAAGGTCAGGTACGGGTGGCCACCCAGAGCTCCTCGGCCGGCCACTTGGCCGCCCAGGCACTCGACACGATCTCGTAGAAGGGATGGTCGCCGCTGTCCGCCGGTGCATAGATCTCGTGCATGGCGTCGACCGCGAAGCCGGACCCGCGTAACAGGCGTACCCAGTCTCCGTGCGACGGATGGAACTCGACTCCGCCCCCTGGCCAGCTCACCCGGTAGGCGTCTCGGTGCGAACGCACCAGCCGCTCCCCCGCGACGCCTTCCTCGGCCGGGACACACAGCGCTGACAGGTGGCTGTTGGTCAGGAAGACCAGGCGCCCTCCGGGCCGCAGCAGCCGGGCCGCCTCGGGCAGCCAGCGCTCGGGATCACACCACGCGGCGGCGCCGTGCTCGCTCACGACGAGGTCGAAGCACTCGCTCGCCAGCGGCACCCGCTCGGCGTCGCCTTGGACCAGCGGGAAGACCGGTCCGTGCCGTTCCTGCAGCCGTCTCGCGGTGGCCAGCTGCTCGGCGGAGAAGTCCAACGCCACCGTCGTGGCTCCTGTCCGGGTGAGCCATGCCGAGAAGTACGCCGTGCCGCAGGCCAGCTCCACAACGTCGAGCTCGCGGACATCGCCGAGCACGCCGAGATCTCGCTCCGGAGTCGCGAAGAGGCCCCAGACAACGTCCGGCCGGACCCACATGTCTTCGGCCGCGGCGTCGGTGAAGCGCTCGTTCATGACCGCCCAAAGAGCTCGGTTCAGCGCGATCTCGGAGGTCCTGCCGTCGACCACCCGATCATGCTAGGACTGCCGGTCCATCGCGTCGCGCGCGAGACTGGGTACGTTGGCGAGTGCGGGAGGCATGGTGACTGGTTTCGCGGGTGTGCTGGACCAGATGCGGCAGCGTCTGGATGCGCTTCCCGATGGCGACCTCCGTCGGCACTTTCTCGGCACCTACCGGCGTACGACGATCGCCGTCGGCCGAGCGATCGATCAGGGCGTCTTCGAGGACCCGGGCTGGGTCGAGGAATGGGACGTGGTGTTCGCCCAGCTCTACCTCGACGCGTACGACGGCAGCCTCACCGACGGACCGGTGGCCCGGCCGTGGCGGCTGGCCTTCGACGCCCCCGAGCGGCTGCATCCGCTGCAGCACGTCCTGCTCGGCGTCAACGCTCACGTCAACTACGACCTGCCGCAGGCACTACTCGGCGTCATCAGCATCGAGGAGTTCGGCGACGCGGAGCTCCTGGCTCGCCGGCGGCGCGACCACGAGAACATCGACGGCGTACTCGCCTCACGGGTGGCTGCCGAGGACAACGAGCTGCCGGTCGGAACCCTGATCGACCGGTTGCTCACACCGCTCAACCGACTGGCGTCCAAGCGGTTCCTCAGGGAGGCGCGGCAGAAGGTGTGGCACAACACGTACGAGCTGCACACCGCCCGGGTCGCCGGGCCGGACGCGTACCGGGTGCGCCTGGCCGAGCTCGAGCTGCTCAGCTCGGCCAAGATCGCCGACCTGCTGCGACCCGGGCAAGTGCTGTTGCGCCTCGCGGTCGCAGGCTTCGGAGTCAGTCTGCCGCCGCCCGCGCCCTGAGCCCGAGCGTCGGCTAGCTTGCCTCGACGGCGGCCTTGATGCGTTGGGCGAAGGCGTCGGCATCCTTGCGGGCCGCCCGCACGGCCAACCCGACAAGGACCTTGCCGAAGCCATGACCGGCAAGGGTGTTGAAGATGGTGACCCTCGTCGTGGAGTCGCCGAGCGGTTCCAAGTCGTAGCCGCCCTCGGTGGCGGTCACCAGGTTCTTGGACCGCTCCGCCCAGCGGATCTTCGTCGGCTCCTCGAACTCGGTCAGCTCGAAGCGCCGATTGGTCTTCATGCCCGCGTCCTTGACCTGACTGACGAACTCGGTCCCGACCCTCGACGGCCCGTCCGACTCCTTGCGGATCGAGAGCACTCGTGGGCTGAACTTGGGATCGTTGGTTCCCGCGGCGAGAAAGTCGAAGACCTCTTCGATGGGGCGGTTGACCACGGCGGAACCACTGAATTGACCTGACATGGCTTCTCTCATCCTCCCGTACTCGTCGTACCCGTCTCCCACGGCCATGACGTGCTCCAGTGGGAGTCTCCCACGGGCGGACCGGGGGACGCGGCCAATCCCGCTCGTGACCAGCCAATGTCATCCGCTTCGGGCGATGACGGTCCGGTTCGCATGGCACACCGTGGGCGTACGGGAGGGACGGTGGCGCGATGACCAGCACCAACAGCAGCACGGGCACCGGGGCGGCCGGTCGGATGACTGAGGCGGAGTTCCGCTCGCTGTATCAGCGGCTCCGCGACGGGCTGCCGTGGGGACCGGAGGACCGACGCGGGGCGCTGAACTACCTCACACCCGCGCAGACGCTGGCCGCGACCCGGGAGGTCAGGCTCGGTCGCTCTGTGTCGCTGGCCGCGCCGGTGGAGACGCGGGTGACTCCCGACGATCCTGACCCCGCCCGGCATCTCATGCAGGAACCACCGGCGGCGGCCGGACCGAACCTGGCGTTCAACATGGACCGGATCGAGCTCAACGTGCACGGCAACGCCGACAGCCACCTCGACGCCCTGTGCCACGTGATCTACGACGGGGAGCTCTACAACGGCGTGGACCCGGCGACCGTCACCGAGGCCGCCGGCGCCACCCAACTGTCGATCGGCCCGACCACCGAGGGGATCGTCGGACGTGGGGTGCTGCTGGACGTCCCGCGGTCTCGCGGGGTGCCCAGGCTGGAGCCCGGCGACGACGTGACCGTCGAGGATCTGCTCGCGGCCGAGCGCGACCAGGGTGTCCGGGTCGGCCGGGGCGACATCCTGCTGGTCCGCGTGGGCCACCGCCGGCGGCGCGACGAGCTGGGCGCCTGGGACGCCGGCGCGGCTCGGGCCGGTCTGCACCCGCAGGTGATGCCGCTGCTGGCCGA
>JALDXR010000064.1:0-11083 GCA_032154865.1 Nocardioidaceae bacterium | reverse complement strand
CGGCGTCGGCGGGGACGGTTCCGGCGACGGTGGCGCGGCCGGACCTGCCGGCGGCGGCATCGGCGTGCCAGGGGTTGCCGTCGACCCGGCCGGAGGCGTCACCGGATCGGTGGGGGTAGCCGGATCACCGGATCCCCCCGAGCGCGGCCGGGCGAGCACCCAGATGAGGACGGCGAGGCCCAGCAGCGGGAACGGGCCGATCCAGCCCCAGTCGAACCAGGGGCCCGAGCCGACCACGGCGGCCACGGCGAGCACGCCGGCCACGATCCAGCCGAGTACGCGTACCCGGGGGCTGGCCGGCAGGTGCGACTCGAGAATGCTCTCGTCCGCGCCCTCCTCGGGCGCGAGGAGCCAGGCCGCGCCGTAGAGCACGAGCCCCACGCCGCCGACGACGATCAGTGCAGCCAGAATGACGCGGACGACGACGGGATCGATGTTGAGGTACCGGGCTAGACCGCCACACACCCCGGCGATGTAGCGGTCGTCCCGGCTGCGCCGCATCTGAGTTGGCGCCGTCCGCAGCCGGCCTGGCTCGAAGCCGCCGGCGTTTGTGGAGGATGTATCGCTCATGCACTCCATCGTGGCCGGACCGGTCGTCAGCGACATCGGGGAGCGCCCTGAACCCACTCAGGCTCCGTGGCGGGCAGCCCTGAGACTGCCTCAGGGTGCGTCCCGGGTGGTCGCCGATGGCGCCCAGTGTGCCAGCGTGTGACGATTCAATCGATGACACCTGCGCACCCAGTGGCCGCTGCCGCGGCATCGGGCCAGGCGGCCACGCCGCCTCGGCCGCTGCGGCGTGCCCGTCGTCCGGTCCAGGGCCGGATGGCCGGCGGCGTCGCGGCCGGGCTCGCCGATCACTTCGGCGTCGATGTCTTCTGGGTGCGACTCGCCTTCGTCGCCGGCACGTGGGTGAACGGTTTCGGCGTACTCGTCTACATCGCGCTGTGGCGGCTGCTTCCGCAGGGCGACGGCGCCGACCTGGAGGAGCCGGCCGGGCTGGCGTCCGCGACCCGGCGAGGACTCCGTACACCGGGCCGTACCTCGCGACTCCCGGGTGGCGACAAAGGCCAGACCCTGGCGCTGATCGTTCTCGGCCTCGGCGTCCTGCTCCTGCTGGAGCATCTGGGCTGGGGCCTCACGGCCGGCCTGTTCTGGCCGCTGCTGATCGCCGTCGCCGGCTTGGCGCTGTTGTGGCGGCAGGCCGACGAGGCGCAGCGACAGCGCTGGGCCGGCACGAGTCCGGATGTTCCGGTCCTCGGTCTGCTGCTCGGCAGCGGCGGCTGGGCCGCGGTGATCCGGCTCGGTCTCGGCGGTGTGCTGCTCGCCACCGCGATCGGCGTCTTCGTCGCCCAGTCCAGGGGAGTGGAGGCGCTCGGTGCGGTGGCGATCGCCACGGTGCTGGCGCTGCTCGGACTCGCCCTGCTCCTCGGACCGTGGATCCACCGACTCAGTCGAGACCTGGCCGCCGAGCGCCGCGAGCGGGTGCGGTCCCAGGAGCGGGCCGACATGGCGGCGCACCTGCATGACTCGGTCCTCCAGACCCTGGCGCTGCTGCAGCGGCACGCCGGGGACGCCCGCACGGTCGCCCGGCTCGCCCGCCGTCAGGAGCGCGAGCTGCGCGATTGGCTCTACGCTGACTCGGCGCCGGCCGGCGAGACCCTCCGGGCCGCACTGACGGCCGTCGCCAACGAGGTCGAGGACCGGCACGACGTGACCGTCGAGGTGGTGGGAGTCGGCGACGTCCCGATGGATGACAGGCTGTCCGCGATGGTACGAGCGGCCGGCGAGGCGATGGTCAACGCGGCCAAGCACTCCGGATCCGATCACGTCGACGTCTACGCCGAGACGGCCGGCTCGTCGGTCGAGGTCTTCGTACGCGATCGCGGCGCCGGCTTCGACCCGGACGCGATCCCCGACGGGCGGCTTGGCGTACGCGAGTCGATCCTCGGCCGGATGGAGCGCCATGGCGGGTCGGCGGACGTCCGGAGCGCTCCCGGCGAAGGCACCGAGGTGCGGCTTTCGATGACGTTGCAGGACCGAGACGAGGAGAGTTCGCGATGAAGTCGGCCTTGACCGTGGTGCTCGTCGATGACCACCAGATGTTCCGTACCGGCGTGCGATCCGAGCTCGGCGGGTCGATCACGATCGTCGGCGAGGCCGAGGACGTCGACAGTGCTGTCGCGATCATCCTCGACAAGTCGCCGGACGTCGTGCTGCTCGACGTGCACCTACCGGGCGGCGGCGGCGCCGAGGTCGTGCGCCGAGTCCACCAGCGCAGTCCGGACCGCAAGTTCCTCGCCCTGTCGGTGAGCGACGCCGCCGAGGACGTCATCGGCGTGATCCGGGCCGGCGCCCGGGGCTATGTCACCAAGAACATCACCGGGCCGGAGCTCGTCGACGCGATCCGCCGGGTGGCCGACGGCGACGCGGTCTTCTCGCCGCGGCTGGCCGGCTTCGTGCTCGACGCCTTCGCGGGGACGATCGAGGTGGCCCAGGTCGACGAGGATCTCGACCGGCTGACCGAGCGGGAGCGGGAGGTCATGCGCCTGATCGCCCGCGGCTACGCGTACAAGGAAGTCGCCAAGGAGCTGTTCATCTCGATCAAGACGGTCGAGACCCACGTGTCGAGCGTGCTGCGCAAGCTGCAGTTGTCCAGCCGGCACGAGCTGACCCGCTGGGCGAGCGACCGCCGGCTGATCTGAGCGCCGTCCCGAGTAGCCGGGCCGTACTCCTACGATGTGTAGTAGCGTGCCGCCGTGGACTTCCTCGAGAAGCTGCTCCTGTTCCTCCACCTGATCGGCATGGCCGCGGTCGTCGGCGGCGCTCTGGTCCAGATCGCCACGCCGCCGCGCCGCATCACCGCGATGATCCTGCACGGCGGCCTGACGCAAGTGGTGACCGGAGTCTTGCTGGTCGGCGTGCTGGAGGCCGACGACGCCGACGTCAACCACGCGAAGATCGGCGTCAAGCTGGCCGTCGCGCTGGTCATCGTGGCGTTGGCGTGGATCTACCGGGCCCGTGAGCAGGTGTCTGACGCGGTGTACTTCGGCATTCTCGCGCTGGCCCTCGGAAACGTCGGCATCGCGGTCTTCTGGACCTGACGCCGGGGCGCTGTCGCCGCGGGTATTGTCCCGAGTACGCTCCGTCAGGCGTGCTCGAACGCCAGGTGAAATCTGGATGATCGATGGGGATGTGCAACGACTGTCACCTTCGGGGTGTTAATGTCACACGTTGATCTAAATGACGCTGCGCTCGGGACGATGTCATGCCGCTGCCTGATCTCTATCTCGTCGGCGCTCCGAAAGCGGGGACGACGACGCTTGCCCGCTGGCTCAGCCAACACCCCGCGGTCTACTGGTCGGTGCCCAAGGAGCCCTACTACTGGGCGACCGACTACCCGCGGATGCGGGCCCACTACGGCTTCGACACGCGAGGGGCGTACGAGCGGCTCTATGCGTCCGAGCAGGCGTTTCGCGCCCGGCATCGCGGCGACGGCTCGACCACGTACCTCTACTCCGAGACCGCGGTCCCGGCGATCCGCGAGGCGGTTCCGGACGCCAGGTTCCTGGTCTGCCTGCGCAATCCGATCGACCTCGTCATCTCCTATCACCGGACACAGCTGATCGCACTCAACGAGGACGAGCCGGACTTCGCCACGGCATGGCATCGCCAGCTCGACGGGGTGCTGCCGGACACCGATCCGCTGGACGAGAAGCTGCTCGACTACCCGCGGGTCGGTCGCCTCGGCACCGCCTTGGAGCGGCTGTTGCGGGTCGTGCCGAGCGAGCGGGTCCACCTGGCCGTCTTCGACGATATGGTCCGGGACCCGGAGGGGACCTGGCAGGCGCTGACGTCCTTCGTGGGGCTCGATCCGAATCACCAGCCGTCCTTCGCGGCGGCCAACCCGAGCGACAAGGCCGCGCGCTGGCCGGCCCTGCGGCGCCTCACGCATCGGCCGCCACCCGCCCTCGAGCCGGGCGTCCGCCGGTTGCGCCAGTGGTCGCGCACGACGCGTACGCCCGGGGTGGCGACCGTCAAGCGACGGATGTGGCGACCCGAGGCCCGTCCGGGGGTGCGACCGCAGGAGCGCCGCGAGCTCGCCGCGTTCTTCAAGGCCGACGTCGAACTGCTGTCCGAGATCATCGACCGTGACCTCGGACATTGGGTCGCGTGAGCCGGGTCCTGACGCCGGTACGGCCGCGCCGACGCGACGTTGTCGCCGTGGCCTCGTAGGCTGGATGCCGAGATGGAAGCCCAGACCTCAACACTGTTTCCCGTGCCCGATGCGCCCACCGCCGAAGCCGACTCCGAGTCGGAGCGACCGCGCCGACCGCGGATGACGCCGGAGTCGTTGTTAGAGGGTCTCAACGACGCGCAGCGCCAGGCGGTCGTCCACGAGGGCGGCCCGTTGCTGGTCGTCGCGGGAGCCGGCTCCGGCAAGACCCGGGTGCTGACCCGCCGGATCGCCTGGCTGATCTCGCAGCGCAACGCACATCCCGGCTCGATCCTCGCCATCACCTTCACCAACAAGGCCGCGGGCGAGATGCGGGAGCGGGTCGCCGAGCTGATCGGCCGTCGGGCCCGGATCATGTGGGTGTCGACGTTCCACTCGGCCTGCGTACGGATCCTGCGTCGCGAGATCACCCGGTTCGGCTACACGTCGTCGTTCTCGATCTACGACGACGTCGACTCGCGCCGCCTGATGACACTGGTCTGTCGCGAGCTCGATCTCGATCCCAAGCGCTACAACCCGCGGGCCATCCTGAACTGGATCAGCAACCACAAGAACGAGTTGCACGACCACGAGACCGCTGCCGCCCAGGCGAGCAACAACCTCGAGCAGACCTTCGCCGAGGCGTACACGGAGTATCAGCGCCGGCTTCGCGACGCCAACGCACTCGACTTCGACGACCTGATCATGACGACGGTCCACCTCATGCAGTCCTTCCCCGAGGTGCGCGAGACCTATCGGCGGCGCTTCCGGCACGTGCTGGTCGACGAATACCAGGACACCAACCACGCGCAGTACGTCCTGGTCCGGGAGCTGTGCGCGCCGGCCAAGGGGCAGGACGACGGGATCGAGCCGTCCGAGCTGATGGTGGTCGGCGACTCCGACCAGTCGATCTATGCCTTCCGGGGCGCCAGCATCCGCAACATCCTGGAGTTCGAGAAGGACTTCCCGAACGCCAGCACCGTGCTGCTCGAGCAGAACTACCGGTCGACGCAGACCATCCTCAACACAGCCAACGCGCTGATCGCGCGTAACGCCGGGCGCAAGCCGAAGCGATTGTGGTCCGACGCGGGCGATGGTGAACGCCTGGTGGGCTACGTCGCGGAGGACGAGCACGCCGAGGCGCAGTTCGTCGCCGAGGAGGTCGATCGGCTCTCCGACGACAAGGTGGCCAAGCCGAGCGACATCGCCGTGTTCTATCGCACCAACGCACAGAGCCGGGTCTTCGAGGAAGTCTTCATCCGGGTCGGCCTGCCCTACAAGGTCGTGGGCGGGGTCCGGTTCTACGAGCGCAAGGAGATCAAGGACGCGCTGGCCTACCTGAAGGTTCTGGTCAATCCCGACGACGAGGTCTCGCTGCGCCGGATCCTCAACGTCCCGAAGCGCGGCATCGGCGACCGGGCCGAGGCCTGCGTCGAGGCGTACGCCCAGCGCGAGCGGGTGTCCTTCTGGTCCGCGCTGCGCCGGGCCGACGAGGCGCCGGGGATCGCGACCCGTTCGCTGGCCTGTGTCCAGAGCTTCGTCGCGATCATCGACGAGCTGCAGCAGATGGTGGCGGCTGGGGAGCCGGCCGACGTCGTACTCGAGGCGGCACTCGCCCGCAGCGGCTACCAGGACGATCTCGAGCGGTCACACGATCCGCAGGACGAGTCGCGTCTCGAAAACCTCGCCGAGCTGGTCGCCGTGGCGCGCGAGTTCGTCGGCGACGCCGATGTCGTGCCGGCCGACGACGAAGGACTGCAGCCGGGTTCGCTGGCCGCCTTCCTCGAGCGGGTGGCGCTGGTCGCCGACGCCGATCAGATCCCCGACCAGGACGCCGAAAGCGACGGGGTCGTCACCCTGATGACGCTGCACACCGCCAAGGGGCTAGAGTTCCCGGTCGTCTTCCTCACTGGGTTGGAGGACTCGGTCTTCCCGCACGCCCGGTCCATGGACGACCCGAAGGAGCTCGAGGAGGAGCGCCGGCTCGCCTACGTCGGCGTGACCCGCGCGATGCAGCGGCTCTACGTCTCCCGCGCGGTGGTCCGGTCGGCGTGGGGGGCGCCGATGCACAACCCGGCGTCGCGGTTCCTCGACGACCTGCCCGACGACCTGGTCGACTGGCGTCGCACCGAGGCGGACGGGACCCGGTGGACCGGCGTCTCGACCGGGATCTCGACGGGCGTACGTCAGGCGTCGTCGTCGCGTACTCTCCCGAGCCGTCGTACGTCCAACCGTCGACCGGTGCCGTCCTTGGCCCCGGGTGACCGCGTCGTCCACGACAGCTTCGGCATGGGCACGGTCGTCTCGTTGCAGGGCAGTGGTGAGCAGGCGGTGGCGGCGATCGACTTCGGATCCGAGGGCGTCAAGCGGCTGCTGCTGCGCTACGCGCCGGTGGAGAAGCTCTGAGCCGGTCGAGCCGGTCGCGTCAGGGCTGGACGCCGTGCTCGATGAGCGCTTCGTAAGGATCGACGTCGTCGCCGTCCTCGGTGCCGTTGGGCAGCCGAACCTCGAGGTGGAGGTGCGGGCCGGTCGTGTTGCCGGTCGAGCCGACGTAGCCGATCGTCTGACCCGCCTCGACCTCTTCGCCCTCGCTCACGACGTAGGAGCTCTGGTGGGCGTACCAGATCTGGGTGCCGTCCTCGAGCTGCACCTTGACCAGGTTGCCGTAGGAGGAGTCGTAGGTCGTCTCGATGACGGTGCCGTAGGCGACCGACACGATCTCGGTGCCTTCGGGGGCGGAGAAGTCCTGACCGGTGTGGTAGGACGACCACAGGTAGCTGGTCTCGCCGAAGCCGGCGCTCAGGGTGTAGCCGACGAGCGGCAGCACCCACTGGTTGGCGGCGACCTCGGCGGCGTGCTTCTCGGCTTGCTGGGCCAGCTGGGTCCGAAGCCTCATCAGCTGCCGGGCCTGCATCCGGGCCTGCTTCTGGAGGGTCTCGCGGTCGACACTGCGGCTGACGTCGAGTACACCCCCGCCTCGCGCGTAGGTCGCGCCCGCCTCGGCAGTCAGCTGGGACGTGGTCGGGTCGTAGGGGTCGCCACTGTCGGCACTGCTGGACGAGACGATGACTGCGCCACCGCCCGCGATCACAAGCGCGGTCGCGCCGAGGACGGCGGGCGTGGGGAGCATGCTCTTGCGGCGGGGCCGACGGCTTGGCTTGCGGCGGGTGCCGGGCTTGGCATGGCGAGGCGCGTTGGGTGGCCTGTTTGCGGAGCGTCTTCCCCCAACACTCTCCGTGTCGGACCTCATGACGGGAACGTCCGCGCGTCGCTTCGGAGCGGGACGCGACACCGACAGACCTCCAGTTGGCGGACACGGACTCGGTGACCTTATCGGATCACTGAGGCAATGAAAACTGCGTGCACGGCGCGTACTGGGTGCCTCACGCACTGCGACGAAGGGTGCCGGTTATGCCCGAAGAATACAACTCTCATCATGGGCTAGATTTCCGGTGAGTGAGCCTTTCACCCGCAACGAGGGAGCAGCAGGGATGCCGAAGCGAATCGTGGTGGCCAAGCCGGGTCTGGACGGCCATGACCGGGGAGCCAAGGTCGTGGCCCGGGCGCTGCGTGATGCCGGCAACGAGGTCATCTACACCGGCCTGCATCAGACTCCGGAACAGATCGTCGACACCGCGATCCAAGAGGACGCCGACGCCATCGGCCTGTCGGTTTTGTCCGGCGCCCACATGACCCTGTTCGCCAAGGTGCTCGGTCTGCTCGACGAGCGGGAGGCGCGCGACATCGTCGTGTTCGGCGGCGGCATCATCCCGGACGACGACATCCCGGTGCTCGAGCAGTCCGGCGTCGCGAAGGTCTTCACGCCCGGGGCGACGACGACCGAGATCGCCGACTGGGTCCGCGACCACGTCCGCGACACCTCCGACGTGTGACGCCCGGCGACCACATGCCCACGCCACACCCAGCCACGCTCTCCCGGCGGCCGCGCCACATCGTCGTCATCGAGCACGAGGCCACCTGCCCACTCGACCGGCTGGCGTACTGGCTCGACGGTGCCGACGTCGAGATGGTGCGGCCGTACGCCGGTGACGAGGTGCCCGAGTCGGTCGAGGACGGCGGCCTGATCGTGCTCGGCGGACAGATGTCGGCCTACGACGATCGGGTCGCCCCCTGGCTGCCGGCGGTGCGCGAGCTACTGGCCACCTCGGTGACGACCGGCGTACCGACCCTGGGGATCTGCCTCGGCGCGCAGTTGCTGGCCGTGGCCTGCGGCGGCCGGGTGGACGTCCGCGCGGCGCCGGGGCGCGAGGCCGGTGTGGTCGACCTCCGCTGGCGACCCGAGGCGGCGTCGGATCCCCTCGTACGCGCCCTGCCGCGACCGTCGGCCGGGCCGAGCATGCACGCCGACGCCGTCGTCGAGCTGCCGGCCGAGTCGACCTGGCTCGCCTACAGCGACATGTATCCCCATCAGGCCTTTCGGGTCGGCGCCGCCGCATGGGGAGTGCAGTTTCACCCCGAGGTCTCGCTGCCCACGTTTCGCGGCTGGGCCACCAGGGCGGCCGATGTGGACGACGCTCACGTCGAGCTGGTGACCAAGGAGTTCCTCGCCCGCGACGGCGATATCGTCGCGACCGGTCGGGCCCTCGCCGGTGGGTTCGCCGCGCTGGTCGGCGCCGCCGCGGTCGACCCGCCAGCCGTTCGATAAGCCAGCCGACCGGATCGGCGACGGAGAGGAACCACGTCGATGAACGACCTGCTGATTACCGACGTCCGGGTGTTCGACAGCACCTCGGGCGAGCTTCGGGACGGACCCGTACGCGTCGCCGACGGCGTCGTCGAGTCGGTCGGCGGCGAGCCGCCTGCGGAGTACGACGGCCCGGTGCTCGACGGCGCCCGCGGCACGGTGATCCCCGGTCTGATCGACGCCCACTTCCATGCCTACGGTTTCGCCACCGACGCCCACACGCTCCAGGCGCGGCCGCTCAGCTACGTGGCGCTGGCCGCCGCCCGGCGACTGGATCGGGCGCTGCGCCGCGGATTCACGACGGTCCGCGACGTTGCAGGAGGCGACCCGGGACTCGCCGCGGCCATCGCCGAGGGGCTGCTGCCGTCGCCGCGTTACCTCTACACCGGCCCTGGCCTGAGCCAGACCGGCGGCCACGGCGATCCGCGCGCGGCCGAGGATCCCGGCGGCTGCCTGTGCGGCGGCGGCATCAGCGTCGAGGTGGTCGACGGCGTCGACGCACTGCGGGTGGCGGTGCGTGACCGGTTCCGGCGCGGCGCGCATGCGATCAAGATCATGGCGTCCGGCGGCGTCATCTCGCCCACCGATCCGATCCGGCCACCGCAGTACTCCGCGGACGAGATCCGGGCCGTGACTGACGAGGCCTCGCGACGGGGCAGCTACGTCGCGGCCCACTCGTACTCCCCGGAGGCGATCCAGCACGCGGTCGGCAACGGCGTACGCAGCATCGAGCACGGCAACCTGATGGACGAGCCGACAGCTGATCTGATGGCCGAACGGGACGCGTTCTTGGTGCCGACACTGGCGGCCTACGACTCGATCGACCGGCTCGGCGCCGAGTTCGGTGTGCCGGCATCGGCCCGGGCCAAGAACATCGAGGTCCTCGACGCCGGCCGTACCGCCGTCGAGCTGGCCCGGGCCGCCGGCGTGGCGATCGGTTTCGGCACGGACCTGATGGGCGAGCTCGAGACCGAACAGCTGGTGGGCCTGCGACTCCAGGTCGATGTCGAGGGCGTCGCGCGGACCCTGCACTCGGCCACCCGGGTCAACGCCGCCCTGATCGGCCGATCCGACCTCGGCGTGATCGAACCCGGCGCGGTCGCCGACCTCGTCTTGCTCCCCGGAGACGTGCTGGCGGAGCCCGCTCTGCTGTGGGGCGAGTCGCGCGTCGTCGTCCAGGGCGGAGCCGTCGTCGCGGACGGGTGAGTCGGGCGGGCTTCGTACGCGATGACCGCGGGTCCGCGGGCCCCGGCTCGCCGCCCTTGATCGCCCGCCGGAGCCGACGTTGACTGAGGGCATCAGCATGTCCTGAGGAGGCAGCAATGTCCGGCAAGGTGGTGCACTTCGAGATCCCGTTCGACGATGGCGACCGGGCTCGGAAGTTCTACGGGGATACGTTCGGGTGGCAGCTGATGCCGATGCCAGAGATGGGCTACACGATCGTGATGACCGGTCCGAGCGACCCCGAGGAGGGTCCGACCGAGCCGGGCTTCATCAACGGCGGGATGTTCGAGCGCAGCGAGCAGTTCCCGGGCAAGGGACCGAACGTGGTGATCGACGTACCGAACGTCGACGAGGCGCTGCGCAAGGTCGAGGCGGCCGGTGGAAAGGCCGCGGGCGAGAAGATGCCCGTCGGTGACATGGGCTTCGCGGCCTACTTCACCGACACCGAGGGCAACCTGATCGGACTGTGGGAGACCGCGACCTGAGGCATTAGCCGGACGCCGGCGTCGCCCAAGCCGCGAGGTAGGTCGCGACGGCTTCGTGGAGTCGTAGGTCGGAGCCGTCCCAGTCAGGCGCGATGGTGGCCGATGTCGTCGTACGCCGAAGCGACTGCGCCGGGCTCGCCGGTCAGGTCTGGTGCTCCGGCGAGTGGCGTGCCGTCGAGAGCGTAGTGAAGGAAGCGTTGCTCGCCGCACGCGACGATCGCGAAGCGTCCGTCGTGAGCAGCCGATGGTGCTCACCGCACAGCAATACCAGATTAACCGTCCCTTGCTAGAGGTACCTACCCCCTGGCCTGGGGTTATGGACACGGGAGCCCAGAGTTCAGGCTTGTCTACGTCCCCGGTATCCCACGATTCCCTGGGTCCGGTTCGGGTGTAGCGCTTGACCACCGTAGCGACCTTCCGGCGAGGTGCGCGACACCTAACGTAAGGGGTGAGAAC
>JALDXR010000511.1:0-3245 GCA_032154865.1 Nocardioidaceae bacterium | reverse complement strand
CCGCGGCGTTGAGGGTGCCGATCACGGGCACGCTGTGGATCACGTTGCCGAACAGGTAGCGGCCGACGACGGTGCGTCCCGGCGCCCCGAGCGCCCTCGCTGCTTCGACGTAGGTCGACTCCTTCGCACTGATCGTGCTGCTGCGCACAACCCGGAAGTACTGCGGCATGTAGATGACCGTCAGCGCCCCGGCCGCCGAGATGACGCCTGCGCCGATCTTCTCGGCGAGCAGGAAGCCGAAGACGATGGCGAGCAGCAGGCCCGGGAACGCATAAAGCACGTCCATCACCAGCACGAGGACCCGGTCGATCCAGCCGCCGACGTATCCGGAGATCAGCCCGAGGACCAGGCCCAGAACCAGCGATGCCGAGACGGCGAGAACGATGACTTCCAGGGCCGTCCTGGCGCCGTAGACCACCCGGGACCAGACATCGAAGAAGAGCCGGTCAGTGCCCATCAGGTGACCATCGCCGGGCGGCGCCGCCTTCGGGAAGTCGACGCCGTTGGCGCTCTGCTGGGCGTAGCCGTAGGGCGCGATCCAGTCGGCTCCGATCGCCAGGACGGTGAAGAACACGACGATGACCAAGCCGACGAGCAGCATCCAGCGGGCAAACCCGGTGGTCTCACGGAACGGTGCGAGGATGCCTCTGATGCTGGCCATGTCAGTACCGCACTCTCGGATCGATCAGTGCGTTGACGATGTCAATGAGGATGCTGATCACCACGACGAGGATCGCGAACACCGTGATGATGCCCTGGACCGCGGCGTAGTCACGCTGCTCGATGTAGGTGATCAGCTGGTTGCCCAGCCCGGGCCAGGCGAAGGTCTTCTCCGTGAGCACGGCGCCGGACATCAGCAGCGCGATCAGCAGGCCGATGATTGTGACGACGGGGACGAGCGCGTTGCGGAACGCATGAGAGCGCACCACTTTGGGTTCCGGGATCCCGCGGGCGCGGGCCGCCTCGACGTAGTCGGCCTGGAGAGTCTGAAGCAGGTTGACCCGGGTGAGCCGGATGAAGATGCCGCAGATCAGCAGACCTAGCGTGATCGCCGGCAGCATCAGGTGTTTGAGGACGTCGACCACGGCCTCGCTGTCACCGGCCAGCATCGCGTCCAGTAGCAGGATGTGCGTCTTGGTCTCCACCGAGAACTCAGTGATTGGTGTGCTCTGTCCGAGCAGGGGCCACCCGGAGAAGACGTTGAGGAACAGCAGTTGGAGGAGGATGCCGGTGAAGAAGATCGGCGCCGCATACGTCACGATTCCGAAGATTCGGATGCCGCCGTCGGCGACAGTGTCGCGGTAGCGGCCGGCGAGCAGTCCGAGCGGCAGCCCAACCACCAGCGCGAATAGCATCGCGGTGACGGTCAGCGTGAGGGTGGCTCCGCCGTTCTCCTTGATGATGTCGGTGATCGGGGTGTTGTCGGTGATCGTTTTGCCCAGATCGAAGGTGAGAACTCCGCTCAGATAGTCCCAGTACTGCTGGATCAGCGGGTCGTTGAGACCGAGCGCCTCCCGACGCGCCTCGAGAGCGTCGGGCGGAAGCCGACCGCCGACCGATGCTGTCACCGGGTCGCCGGGTGCGACCCGCATGAGCAGGAACACCAGGGTGAGTAGCAGCCACACCATCGGAATGATCAGCAAGAGGCGCTGAACGATGTAGCGCGGCAGTGAGCCTGACTGCGCGGCCATGGTGGAACCCTCTCACAAGCATGACGAAGGGGCAGCCCCGGTAGGCTGCCCCTCCGCCGTGGTCGTCAGCCTTCCTTGGTCACGTTCCAGAACCGGAAGATGAAGGCCGCGTCGAGAGTCTCCTCGACGCCGCTCATGCCCGGTCCCGACACTGCGACGTTCGGTCCGATCCAGCTCGGGATCAGCGGCACGTCCTCGGCGACGATCTGCTGGATCTGCCGGAACGCGTCCTCACGGACCGCACTGTCCGTGGAACCCTGCTGTTTCGCGACGAGGTCGTTGACCTGCTTGTTGGTGTAGCCGTTCGAGAAGAACCCACCGTTGACGAAGAACGGCGACAGATAGTTGTCGGCGTCCACGAAGTCGGGGAACCAACCCAGCTGGAACAGGTCGTAGGCGCCCTGCTGGTAGAGCTCCTGGTACTGCTCCCACTCGGCGCTCTTCAGCTCGACGTTGAACAGCCCGGACTCGTTGAGCTGGGACTGCAGCTCCGTCGCCTCGTCGACCGCGTTCGGTCCGTAGTGGGTGGGCGTGTAGCCGAGGGTCAGGTCGACCGGGGTTTGGATGCCGGCGTCGTTGAGCGCCTTCTCGGCAGCCGCCTGGTCGGGCTGGTCGCCGTAGATGTCCTTGAACGCCTCGGTCGAGCCCGGGAAGGACGGCGGCACGATCGACCACAGCGGCTCCACTGTCCCGGAGTACGCCCGCTCGGAGATCGCCTGCCGGTCGATCAGGTAGGAGACTGCCTGGCGGACCGCGAGCTCGCTAGCAGTCGGGTTCTGCAGCCGCCACACGAAGTAGCGGATCTCGGCGCCCTCACCCTGGAAGACGTCCACCGCGTCGTCGCCCTCGAGATCGGCGATGTCGGTCGGGCTGAGGGCGCGCCAGGCGACGTCGACCTCGCCGTTCTGGATGGCGAGCTTGAGGTTCGACGCCTCGGGGTAGTACTGGACGAACACGCGGGGCGACTGGGGCGGCCGCGGGCCCTGGTAGTCCGCGTTGGCCTCCATGGTCGCCAGCTCGTCCTTCTGGTAATCGGCCATGACGAACGGGCCCGATCCGACCGCCTCGGCGTCCGGCAGCAGGGCGTCGGCCGGGAACGTGTCCTCGTCGACGATCGACCCCGCCGACGCATGCGTGAGCACGAACTGGAACGTGGCGTCCGGCTTGTTCAGGTGGAAGATCACCGTCTGGTCGTCCGGAGTCTCGATCGCATCAGGGTCGACCGAGTAACTGCCGTCGGGGTTCGCCGTCGCGATGCTCGCGAGCAGGCCCGACGCGCCGTCGGGATCGGCGATCCCGATGTTTCGCTCCATGGTGAACTTCACGTCGGACGACGTCAGCGGGTTGCCGTTGGAGAAGGTCAGTCCCTCTCGCAACGTGCACTCGAATTCCGACGGATTGTTGTAGTGGCACTCTTCGGCCGCATCGCCCTCCGGCTCCGTCGTGCCGGGCGGCACCGTCAGCAACTGCTGGTACATCGCGTACTGCAGGGTCGACGAGCCCAGGTCATAGGAACCCGCGGGGTCGAGGGCGAGCACGGACTCGGTCGTGCCC
>JALDXR010000510.1:0-3249 GCA_032154865.1 Nocardioidaceae bacterium | reverse complement strand
GGTCAGCTCCCCGTCGACCGCGGCTTGAGCCGTCGTGGCGGTGCCGCTGCCGCCTTGAACCAGGGTGTCGACGCCGCTGGCTTGGCGGGACAGCTGATTGGCGATCCCGACCAGCTTCTCCACCGGCGTCGGGTAGTGCTCGAAGTACTCAGCCACGGTGGGCCCCCTCGCGTCTCGTCGTTAGCGCCGTCTCGTCGTACGGGCCGCGCCGCGCGTTTGGTTCAAGCGACTTCTGTCCCGAACCGGACTGCCCGCATGGCGGGACGCGCCGACGCCATGCGAGACGACTCGTTAGGCTGGCGACAGCTCATCGAGAGGGGCAGAGGGAAACGGCCCGAAGAAGCCCCGGCAACCGGTCGCCGGTCTCGTCCGACACGAGGCCCCGGCGGTCACGGTGCCACGTCCGTCCCGAGCCGAGAGTCGGCGCGGGGAAGATGAGAGGAGGCCTCGTGAGCGAGCTTGCCGAGCAGACCATCCGATCCAGCGGTGCGACTGCCACGGACGACCCGGGCGTATTGCGGCCCGGCGCATTCGGCAACGCCGTCGGCCTGAGCTGCCGGGAGTGCGGCGCGAGTCAGGAGCTCGGCCCCTCGTACGCGTGTACCGAGTGTTTCGGCCCGCTTGAGATCGCGTACGACTTCGGGCCGATCAGCCGCGACGACATCGAGTCCGGTCCCAAGAACATCTGGCGCTATCGGTCCCTGCTGCCGGTGCCGACCGACGTCGAGCGCTTTCCGAACACCGAGCCCGGCTTCACCCGGCTGCTCAAGGCAGACAACCTCGCCCGCGAGCTCGGCATCGAGACGCTGTGGATCAAGGACGACTCCGGCAACCCGACGCACTCGTTCAAGGATCGCGTCGTCGCGGTCGCGCTGGCGGCTGCTCGCGAGCTCGGCCTGAAGGTCCTGGCCTGCCCGTCGACCGGCAATCTCGCCAACGCCGTCGCAGCCGCGGCCGCTCGTGCGGGCATTACGAGCGTGGTCTTCATCCCGCATGATCTGGAGCGTCCGAAGGTCCTGACCACCGCCGTCTACGGTGGCACGCTGGTCGCGGTCAAGGGCAACTACGACGACGTGAACCGGCTGGCCAGTGAGATCGCCGGTGAGGAGGACGGCTGGGCGTTCGTCAACGTCAACGTCCGGCCTTACTACGCCGAGGGATCCAAGACGCTCGGCTTCGAGATCGCCGAGCAGCTCGGCTGGCGATTGCCGGAGCAGGTCGTGGTCCCGGTCGCGTCCGGCGCGCAGCTGGTCAAGGTCGACAAGGGCTTGCGGGAACTCGTCGACCTCGGCCTGGTCGAGCCGCGTCCGTACAAGATCTTCGGCGCTCAGGCCACCGGCTGCTCACCGGTCGCCGAGGCCTTCCGCCAGGGGTACGACGTGGTCCGGCCGGTCAAGCCCGACACGATCGCGAAGTCGCTGGCCATCGGCAATCCGGCAGACGGACCGTACGTGCTCGACGTCTGCCGACGCACCGGCGGCGCTGTCGAGGACGTCAGTGACGAGGAGGTACGCGACGGCATCACGCTGCTGGCCCGTACCGAGGGCATCTTCGCCGAGACCGCCGGCGGCGTCACGGTCGCGACGCTGCGGAAGCTGGTCAGGGACGGACAGCTCGATCCGGACGCCGAGACGGTGATCATCCAGTCCGGCGACGGGCTGAAGACGCTCGACGCGATCGCGGATCGGGTCGGCCCGGCGGCCACCATCGAGCCGACCTATGCTGCCGTTACCGAGGCCCTTTCCTCAACCTGAGGCGACGGCAACCACAAGCGTCTATGGAATGGAGCGTGCGGATGAGCGTGAGCGTTCGGGTGCCGACGATCCTGCGGACCTACACCAAGGGCGAGTCGCAGGTGACCGTGGACGGCGCGACCCTGTCCGAGGTCATCGACGCGCTGGACACGTCCTACCCGGGGATCAAGGGCCGCATCGTCGACGAGCAGGGCGAGCTGCGCCGCTTCGTCAACATCTACGTCGGCAACGACGACGTACGGTTCGTCGACGGGCTCGCGACTGCCACTCCGGAGGGCAGCTCGGTCTCCGTGATCCCGGCCGTCGCCGGTGGCTGAGCGTCCGGCCGTCACGTTCGTCACCTGCGCCGCGCTGCCCGATGCGGCGGGCGAACTCGGCCCGGTCACGGCCGCGATGCAACGGCACGGCATCGCCTGCCGCTGGGAGGTGTGGGACGACCCGACGGTGGATTGGGCCGCGACGCCGCTGGTGGCGATCCGCACCACGTGGGACTACTCGCCGCGGCACGACGAGTTCATGGCGTGGGCCCGGCGGGTCGAGTCGGTCGCCCAGCTGATCAACCCGGTGTCGGTGCTGGAGTGGAACACCCACAAGGGATACCTCGTCGACCTCACGCGGGCCGGCGTGCCCTGCGTGCCGACCTTCGTCGGCCGGCCGGGCGACCCGGTCGATCCGGCCGTCCTAGGCTCCGATCGGGTCGTCGTGAAGCCGGCCGTCGGCGCCGGCGGCATCGGCCTGGAGTTGCGATCGTCCGACACCGTCTGGGAGGGCCGCCCGCCCGACGTGGAGCAGATCGTCCAGCCCTTCCTGGGCAGCGTCTTGCGCGACGGCGAGCGGTCGGTCTTCGTCATCGGCGGCCGAGTCGCGGGGGCCGTCGCCAAGCGAGCCGCCGAGGGGGAGATCCGGGTCCATGAGGAGTACGGCGGACAGTTCCGCGCCATCGAGGTCGACGCCGAGGTGGCCGAGCTCGCCGTCGAGGCAGTGGCGGCCTCGTCACGCCGGCTCGATCTCGAGCTGCCGTACGCCAGGGTCGACTTCCTGCGATCGGACGACGGCCGCTGGCTGGTCAGCGAGCTCGAACTCGTCGAGCCGGGTCTCTACCCCCGAAGCGTGCCCGACGTCGTCGAATCCTACGCTGCGGTAGTCGCGGCCCTGGTCCGCCGCGTTCGCCGAGTGGACGTGGGATAGGGTCGCGGGCGTCGATTTCAGTACAAAGCACGAGGCAACAGGAGTGGCAATGGTGCAGGGCACCGTGAAGTGGTTCAACGCCGATAAGGGATTTGGCTTCATCGCCGTCGAGGGGGAGGACGACGTGTTCGTCCACTGGTCCAAGATCGCGATGGACGGCTACAAGTCCCTCGACGACGGCCAGGCCGTGGAGTTCGAGGTGGTCGACGGTCCCAAGGGTCGGGAGGCCCACGAGGTCAAAGCGGTCTGACAGCCTCTGACGAGGGCCCGGTTGCGCTCGGCGCGATCGGGCTCTTCGCATGGCCGG
>JALDXR010000063.1:0-11125 GCA_032154865.1 Nocardioidaceae bacterium | reverse complement strand
CACTTCCACTACGTGGTCTTCGGCACCGTGGTCTTCGCCATGTTCGGCGGGTTCTACTTCTGGTGGCCGAAGTTCACCGGCAAGATGCTCGACGAGCGGCTGGGCAAGATCCACTTCTGGCTGCTCTTCATCGGCTTCCACACGACGTTCCTCGTCCAGCACTGGCTCGGTGTGGAGGGCATGCCGCGGCGCTATGCGGACTACCCGGCCGACGCCGGCTTCACCACGCTCAACCAGGTGTCGTCGATCGGCGCCGTCCTGCTCGGCGCCTCGACGCTGCCGTTCCTCTACAACGTCTGGAAGACCCATCGGTCGGCGCCGAGGGTGGAGTCCGACGACCCGTGGGGATGGGGCCGCGGACTCGAGTGGGCGACCAGCTGCCCGCCGCCACGGCACAACTTCACCCGGCTGCCGCGGATCCGCTCGATCAGCCCGGCCTTCGACCTGCACCACCCGGAGATCTCGGCACTCGCGACGACGAACGGCACCCGTCCGAAGGCCGAGGCCGTGTCGGGCTCTGAGGAGAGTGGGGAGCGCCGGTGAGGATCGAAACCATCGTCATTGCGGCCTGCTGTGCCTTCTTCGTCATTGTGACGCCGATCTACTGGTTCGTCTCGGATGACGTGACAGGCACCGCCGCCCTCATCATGACCACGCTGTTGGCCGCCCTGATGGCGTTCTTCCTCGGCACGGTGGCGCGGCAGATCCCCGATCGCCCCGAAGACCGCAAGGACGCGGAGATCGCCGACGGCGCCGGAGAGCTCGGTTTCTTCCCTCCGTTCAGCTGGTGGCCGCTGTTCTGCGGCATGGCACTGGCCGTATGCGTGCTCGGCATCGTCTTCGGATGGTGGCTGTTCATCATCGGTGCCGGAGTCGGAGCGTACACTTTGTCCGGATTCGTGTTCGAGTACTACCGTGGGTACCACGCACACTAGAAAAAGACTCGACACCAGATTCGTGACCTCGTCGTGACCGTGGTCACTCGATGCGCGGCTCAAAATTGTCGACCGGCCTTGTTACGATTGGCCGCCGACCAGCGTCTTTAGGAGGAGTCAGGGATGATGCGGGGGCTATCGGTGACTCGGATCACCGCTGGCAAACACGGGCGAATCAAACTCACCGTGGCGGTTGTCGCCGCCTTCGGCGCCTTGGTCGCCTGTTCGGGATCGAGCGCGTCCGACAACGGGTCGTCGAGCAGCAGCTCCGGCTCCGATTCCGGCGACATCTTCGCCGAGGACGACGTTGCTCCGGTGACCCTGGAGCCCAGCGTCCACTCCGGCGAGCGCAACGTGCCCGTCGACACCCAAGTCTCCGTCTCGGCCCAGGACGGCACGATCGACAACGTCGTCATGATCTGGAACAACGAGGGCCGCAAGGCGAAGGTGCGAGGGACGGTCAGCGACGACGGCACGACCTGGACAGCCGACGACCTCCTCGAGCCAGGCGAGCGCTACAAGGTGGTCATGCACGGCGAGAACGCCGACGGTGAGCGTGCGACCACGCGTTCGCACTTCCGTACCGAGGACCTCACGCTGGACGAGCAGACCTACCTGCAGTACATGCAGCCCTACGACGGCGACACCGTCGGAGTGGGGATGCCGGTCGTGCTCCAGTTCGACATTCCGGTCAAGGACAAGGCCAGCATGGAGCGCAGCCTCCACGTCACGTCGACGCCGCAGGTGAAGGGCGCCTGGCACTGGTACAGCGACACCGAGGTCCACTTCCGGCCCAGGCACTTCTGGAAGCCGGGCACCAAGGTGCAGGTGGACGCCGACATCAACGGCGTGTCGGCCGGCAACGGCGTCTACGGCCAGTACAGCGAGCAGTTCAACTTCAGGATCGGTCGCAAGGTCGTCAGCAAGATCAACCTCGACAGCCACAAGATGAAGGTCTTCATCAACGACCGCCTGGCCAGGACGATTCCGGTCACCGGTGGCATGCCGGGCTACGAGACGCGTAGCGGCACCAAGGTGATCATGGAGAAGTACCGCTTCAAGGACATGGATGCCGCCACGACCGGCGTCAGCCAGAACGATCCCGAGTACTACAACATCTCCAACGTGCCCAATGCGCTCCGAGTGACCTGGAGCGGTGAGTTCCTGCACGGCGCTCCGTGGTCCGAGGGCGACCAGGGCTTCGCCAACGTCAGCCACGGCTGCGTCGGCATGAGCGTCGCGAACAGCGGTTGGATGTACGACAACAGCCGGATCGGCGACGTCGTCCGGGTCAAGGGCAGCACCCGGTCGCTGGAGCCCGCCAACGGCTGGACCGACTGGGACGTCTCCTGGCACGACTACCTGCAGGGCTCCGCGCTGCGCTGAGCAGGAGCACCGACCACTGAGTAGTACCACTGAGCTCACCGCCTGGCGGGCATTGCACTGGGTCGACTGCGCCCGGCATTCGCCACGACGAACGAGAGAATCGACATCGTGGGACCGATGGCCCCCGCACTATCGATTCTCCCGTCGGCCAGCCAGCCTCAGTCGGTCGGTCGATTGCTCAGTGCGACCGCGGGATTCCGGTCTCGCTGACGCCCCGGAACTCGTCGTCCTCGGCGGCCTCGATCTCGGCGGGCTCGCCGTCACCGTGATGGCGAGCCTCCTCGACCTCCTCGGCGGTCGGCTTGTTGACCACGTCCCGGTAGAAGAAGGCCGATGCCCTGGCGCGTACCCGGTCCACGCGACGCGTGGGCGAGCGGACGCCGTTCTCGTCAGTCTCCGGTGGCAACTCCGCGACGGCGACCCGCTCATGCTCGGACAGGCGGTACGCCTCGGCCGGGCTGACCGGCGCGTGCCGCTCGGAGTAGGCACCGTCGGGCGAGCGCACGATGACTCCGGTCTCGAAGCCGTGCAGCACGATGTTGCGGTCCTTGCGCTGCAGCGCGATGCAGATCCGTTTCGTCACCAGGAAGGCGATCACCGGCCCGATGAAGACCGCGAATCTCATGAACCACGTGATCTGGTAGATGCTCATGTGGAACCAGACGGCGAGGATGTCGTTGCCGCCGGCCGCCCAGAGGAGTCCGTAGCCGGTGACGCCCGCGACGCCCAGCCCGGTCCGCACGGGCGCGTTGCGCGGCCGCTGCAGCAGGTGATGCTCGCGATCGTCGCCGGTGACCCAGTGCTCGATGAACGGATAGAGCGCCAGCAGGGTCAGAAGGATCCCGAACAGCAGCACGCCGGGTACGAAGATGTTCCAGCTGAAGGTCCAGCCGAAGATCGTCGACTCCCAGTTGGGCATGATTCGGAGGCCACCCTCGAGCCAGCCCATATACCAGTCGGGCTGTGAGCCCGCGGTCACCTCCGCCGGGTTGTACGGCCCGTAGTTCCACACCGCGTTGATCTGGAAGATCGCCGACAACAGGGTCGTGACGCCGAACACGATGAAGAAGAAGCCGCCGGCCTTCGCCGCGTAGATCGGCACCATCGGCGGACCGACCACGTTGTGCTCGGTCTTGCCGGCCCCGGGCCACTGCGTGTGCTTGTGGTAGAAGACCAGGATCAAATGCAGCGTGATCAGGGCGACGAGGATCCCCGGTATCAAGAGCACATGGACGATATAGAGCCGCGCCACTAACTCGTCCCCGGGGAACTCGCCTCCGAAGACGAAGAAGGAGATATACGTCCCCACAATCGGGATGGAGCGCATCAGTCCTTCAGCGATCCGGAGGCCGGTGCCGGACAGCAGGTCGTCGGGGAGCGAGTAGCCGGCGAAGCCCTCGATGATCACGGTCGCGAAGATCGTGACGCCGATCAGCCAGTTGATCTCCCGGGGCTTGCGGTAGGCGCCGGTGAAGAACATCCGCAGCATGTGGATCGTGATCGCGGCGATGAACAGCATGGCCGACCAGTGGTGGATCTGCCGCATCAGCAGACCGCCGCGAACCTCGAAGGAGAGGTCGAGGGTCGACGCGTACGCCTCGGACATCTCCAGGCCGCGCAGTGGCGTGTAGGCCCCGTTGTAGATGACCTCGCCCTGGCTCGGAATGAACCAGAACGTCAGGAACGTGCCGGAGAGCAGGAGGACGACGAAGCTCCACAGCGCGATCTCGCCGAGCAGGAACGTCGGGTGGTCGGGGAAGACCTTGCGGCCGAAGACCTTGGCCAGAGTCGCGAGGCGGACCCGGTCGTCGAGCCACTTCACCGGGCCGGCGGCCGCCTTGCCGGTCTTGGTCTCCTGGATCGGCTTCTGGACGGTCGGACTGTCAGTCATCGTCAGTCCCTCTCCATCTCCGGATAGCTCGGTCCCACCTGCTCCTGGAAGTCGCCCATCGCGATCAGGTAGCCCTCATCGTCAAGGCCCAGCTGCAGCTGCGGCAGCGGCCGGTGAGCCGGTCCGAAGAGGACCTTGCCGCCGTCGGCGAGGGCGAAGGTGGACTGGTGGCAAGGGCAGAGCACGTGGTGGGTCTGCCGCTCCCACAGGCTGATCGGGCATCCGACGTGCGTACAGATCTTGGAGTAGCACAAGACCCCGCCGACGCCCCAGTCCTCGCGTCCGGGGGGAGGCGTGACCTGGTCGGGCGGAATCCGCACCAGGATGACGGCGGCCTTGGCCTTGGCGTTGAGCAGCTCGACGCCGTGCAGCACCTCGGTCTCTTCGTCCTTCTCCGGGTCGCCGGTCGGCACGAGAACGGCCGGCTGGGCGTTGACCAGCTGGCCGATCTCGAGTTGGTCTGGACGGATCGGTGTGCCGGCGACGTCGTTGACGACCCGCATGCCCTTGGTCCATACGGTGGTACGCAGGGACTTGTCGGTCGGCAACGGGCCGAGGTCGCGGAGCAGCACGACGGCGGGGAGGCCGAGCACGGCCAGCGCGCCGAAGAGGCTGTTGCGGATCATCCGGCGGCGGCCGAAACCGGACTCGGCGGCACTGGCGGTGACGATGTCCAGAGCGGTCTGCCGGTCCGCCTCAGGGGACTCGATGGGGTGCCGCTCCTCGTCGATCTCCTCGTTGTGCATCAGTTGCCGGGCCCACTGGACGGCGCCCAGACCGATCAGCAGCAAGGCGCCGCCGAGGGTCATGCCGAGCGTGAAGTTGAGCGCGTCGAAGCCGAAGATCGTCTTGTCGTCAGGGACGGCGAAGTAGGCGACACAGAATCCGAGTGTCAGCAGGGTCGCCAGGCCGAACATGCCGGCCACCTGACGCTCAGCCCGGCGCTCGAGCGCGGGATCGACGTCGGTCAGCCGAGGCAGCTCCTCGGGGAGACCCGGATCGGGGATCGGGTCACCGGCCGGCGCCCGCTCGGCGCGTGGCTCGATCTCGCCACCACCGGGCGGCTGCTCGTCTGGGCGGTCCTGGTCGCTCACCGATCAGCCTCGCTGTCGCTCGATCGCTTCTTCACGCTGGTCACCCTTGCTCCGTGCGACGTGATCCAGATGGTGGCCACCACCAGTGCGGCCATGCCGACGAGGAACACGACCACGCCCTCACCCACCGGGCCGAAGCCGCCGAGGGCGAAGCCGCCGTGATCGGGCTGCGACTCGACCGCCTTGATGTAGGCGATGATCGACCGCTTGTCCTCGGGCGTGATGACGGCGTCGGAGAACACCGGCATCTGCTGTGGCCCGGTCACCATGGCTTCGTAGATGTGGCGGGGCTCGACGCCGTCCAGCCGCGGCGCGAACCGGCCGCTAGGCAACGCTCCGCCGGCGCCGACGGAGTTGTGGCAGGCGGTGCAGTTGGTCCGGAAGAACTCGCCGCCCCGGGTGATGTCCTCCTGGGAGACGCCGGAGATGTCGGTGTATTCCTCCGGCGGGATCGGCGGCCCGGGGCCGAGCGAGGCGACGTAGGCCGCGAGCGCCTCGATCTCCTCGTCGTTGTAGATGACCTTCTTCTGCTCGGCCTGCGGCCCGACCAGGGCCATCGGCATCCGCCCGGTGCCGCCCTGGAAGTCGACCGCGGCGGCGCCGACGCCGACAAGTGGCGGGCCGTAGTTGCGGCTGGTGTTGCCGGACAGCACGCCTTCGCCGTTGAGCCCGTGGCACGACGAGCAGCCGACCAGGAAGAGCCGCCGGCCCTCGTCGACGAGGTCGCTCTGGCTGTTGTCGGCCTCGGCCGTCTGCGGAGAGAGGGAGGCGTAGGCTCCGCCGATGGCCGTCAGCGCGACCAGGACGACCGCCACGCCCGCCAATCGGTGCCGCCGCCACGCCGAGACGCGACGGAGGGCGCCGCGCCGGATATGGGGGAGATGCACGGTCCCGCCTCTCTCGTTGGATCGGGGTCTCGGTCGTAGTCGGTCGTACTACCTACTGTAGTAGGTAGATAGTAGCGAAGAGTGCGATCCACACGATGTCGACGAAGTGCCAGTAGTACGACACGACGATGCAGGTCACGGCCTGCTCGTGAGTGAACCGGCGGGCGACGAACGTGCGGCCGAGGACGAAGAGGAAGGCGATCAGCCCGCCGGTGACGTGGATCCCGTGGAAGCCGGTCGTGAGATAGAACATCGACCCGTACGGCGACGACGAGATCGTCGTGCCCTCGCTGACCAGCTGGGCGTACTCCAGGGCCTGACCGCCGATGAAGAACGTGCCCATGAAGAAGGTCAGGATGAACCACTCGCGCATGCCCCAGCCGCCGACGTTGAGCACGCTGCCGGTGCGGCCCACTCGCCCCCGCTCGGCCGCGAAGACACCGAGCTGGCAGGTCACGCTGGACAGCACCAGGACGGTGGTGTTGATGGTCGCGAAGCCCACGGTGAGCTTGGCGGTCTCCTGGGCCCACAGATCGGGTTCGAGCCCCCGAATCGTGAAGTAGGCGGCGAACAGCGCCGCGAAGAACATCAGCTCGCTGGACAGCCAGACGACGGTGCCGACACTGACCATGCTCGGCCGGTCGGGGGGCCCGTGCAGTCGAGGCGCCGGAATCGCAGTTGTGCTCGCCACGGACGCCATTATGGCGGTGACCATGTCGCCTGTCGCGGCTGGGGCCGCGCGCCCCGCATGTCACCGGATACGATCGGGCCCGTGACTGAGGCCACCGACGGCGCGCCCCTGCGGATTTGCGTCTACAGCGACGACCGGCACACGCGCGAGAAGGTGATGCTCGCCCTCGGCAAGCGGCCGCATCCGGACCTGCCCGCGATCGAGTACGTCGAGTGCGCCACCGAGCCGGTTGTCGTCGCCACCATGGACCGCGGCGACATCGATCTGGCGATCCTCGACGGCGAGGCGGTCCCGGCCGGCGGACTGGGCATCGCGCGGCAGCTGAAGGACGAGATCTTCCGCTGCCCGCCGCTCCTGGTCCTCACCGGACGCCAAGACGACGCCTGGCTCGCGGCCTGGTCCCGCGCCGAGGCCGCCGTCCCGCACCCGATCGACCCGGTGCGGCTGGCCGAGGCCGTGACGAGGCTCGTGGAGCAGCGCGGCCGCGCCACCGCCGTGACGCGTTAGGCCGGGCGATGAGCGACTGGCCGCACATCCTGACCGCCCTGGTGAGCGGGCAGGACCTGGACGCCGAGCAGACCGCCTGGGCGATGCGCGAGATCCTGTCCGGCGAGGCCACCGAGGCACAGATCGCCGGATTCGCCGTCGCGCTCCGGGCCAAGGGCGAGACCGTCGACGAGGTCGAGGGACTCGTCCGCACGATGTACGCCCACGCGGTGCCGCTGACCGTGCCGGGCCGCGTGGTCGACCTCGTCGGGACCGGCGGCGACCGCTCCCGTACGGTCAACATCTCCACGATGGCCGCGGTCGTCACCGCCGGGGCCGGAGTCCCGGTCGTCAAGCACGGCAACCGGGCGGCGTCGTCGGCCAGCGGATCCGCCGACGTGCTCGAATCGCTCGGTGTCCGGCTCGACGTGCCGAGCGACCAGATCGCCGACATCGCCGCCGAGGTGGGCATCACGTTCTGCTTCGCGCCGGTGTTCCACTCGTCCCTGCGGCACTCGATCCCGGTGCGCCGCCAGCTCGGCATCGCGACGACGTTCAACTTCCTCGGCCCGTTGACCAACCCGGCTCGGCCGGCCGCCCAGGCTCTCGGCGTGGCGGACCGGCGAATGGCGCCGATCATGGCCGGGGTGCTGGCCGGCCGTGGGGCCGATGCGCTGGTCTTCCGCGGCGACGACGGACTCGACGAGCTCACCACGACGACGACGTCCTCGGTCTGGGTGGTGGCTGGTGACCAGGGGTCGGTGACCGAGGAGTCGTTCGACCCGGCGGTGCTCGGCATCGCTCGCGCCACGGCGGAGGACCTGCGCGGCGCCGACCCGGATCACAACGCCAAGGTGTTCACCCAGGTGCTCGCCGGCGAGCCCGGTCCGGTCCGCGACGCCGTGTTGCTGAACGCCGCGGCGGGGCTCGCCGCGTATGCCGGCGCCGAGGGTGCGCTGGCCGAGCGGCTCGAGGCAGGGCTCGCCCAGGCCCGCGAGTCGATCGACTCCGGTGCCGCCAGTGACAAGCTGGCCCGCTGGATCGAGGTGACCCGGCGACACGCGCCGGCGTCCTGAGCCGGTCGCCCGCTGATTCGGGGCCCGCCTCACGCGGTCAGCCCGCGCTCCTCGAGGACGACGCGAAGCGCCCGGAGCGCGTAGTAGACCCGGGACTTGACGGTGCCGACCGGGATGTCCAGCGTTTCGGCGGCCTGGTTCACCGTCCGGTCCTGCAGGACCGTCGCGGTCAGCACCTCCCGATGGGCCGGTGTGAGCGCGCGCATCGCATCGGCGACCGCCACGCTGTGCAGGATCCGGTCGGTCTGCTCGGGTGAGGCCTGGTTCTCCAGCGCGCTCTCGCCCACCTCGGGCGGCCGGGAGTCCCGGCGTCGCCACTGGTCGATGACGATCCGCCGCGCCACGGTGGCCAGCCACGGCATCGCGGACTCTGATCGGGGCGACAGCGTGTCGGCGCTGCACCAGGCCCGAACCATGGTCTCCTGCACGACGTCCTCGGCCTGCTGGCGATCTCCGCCGGTCAACCGGAGTACGAACGTGAGCAACGGTCGGTGGTATTCGCGATAGAGCGTCGCGAACAGCTGCTCGTCATCGGCACGCCCGGACCGCCGTACGGCGTCGATCTCGCCGTCCGAGCGATCTGGAGAAGTGTGCGGTGCCATGCCGCGAACCACCCTGAACGGCGGTCCTGATCGCAACCTGGAGGCAACCTGTAGTCGATGACCGAAGCGGAGGTCAGGTCGGGATCGACAGCAGCGTCTGGCCGTCGGAGGTCCGTACGTCGAATCTGGTGATGTCGTCGGGCGGGACCGCGACACCGCCCTCGATGGTCAGCGGATCCGGTGAGCCGGCGACGCCATAGCCGCGCCCGGGCACCGACCAGCCGGAGACGGTCCGTTCGCCGGACCTCGTGACCGCAACGAGCTCACACTCAAGCGGGCCGCGGACGTTGGCCAGCTCGAGACCGATGCGGGTGCCCCAGCTCGTCGACTCCATCGTGATCGTGCCGTCGGCGCCGCTCAACGGGTCGGTGCCGGAGAGCACCAACTGGGGAGCGGCCTGGACGGCGGTGCCGTCGGCGTCGTCGACGGCACTCTCGGCAGTGTCGCCGGCCGAGTCGTCGCCCCCGATGACGCCGGCTCCGACCGCGAGGCCACCGGCAAGCACGACGACTCCGGCCGCAGCGGCGATCAGGACGTCACGGCGTCGCCGGCGCCGGTCGGCGGTGGCCCGGCGGCGTACGAGATCGACCACCTGCCGAGGCGATGGCTCCGCCGCGGCAGCGGCGCCGGTCCACAGGCCCATCGTGGCGGCGGCGATGTCGGGCGGGACGGCTCGGACGGCCGCCGCGATCCCGGACAGCTCCGGCAGCTCCGCGCGGCATCGCGGACAGTGCGCCAGGTGTGCCTCGACTCGGCGCCGATCGTCCGGTTCGAGCAGCCCGAGCGCGTACGCCCCGACGTCGGTGTGCTGGACGTCCGAGCTCATGCGTCAGCCTCTTCGCTCGCCATGACGGCAGGCGGTACGCAGCGACACCCCGTCCCGGTTCAAACCCGGCCGGACCGGTTCACTCGACCGTGTCGGCTCCGAGGCTGAAGGCGGCCTCCAGGTCGTGGTGCGAGTAGGTACGGAACGCGATGTGCGTCTCGGTCGACTCGACACCGTTCACCTTGTTGAGCCGGTCGGCGACCACGGCGGCGATGTCGTCGTGCCGGTGCACGCGGACCATGACGATCAGGTCGATGTGGCCGGTCACGGAGTAGACCTCGCTGACGCCGTCGAGACCGGCGATCTCCTCGGCGACCTCGGGGATGCTGGCCACGTCGGCCTTGACGAAGACGATCGCGGTGATCACGGCACCACCCTAGGGGATCAGGGCTGGTGGACCGTGGCCAGCACGCTTCGCTCGTCGAACGGGATGACGCGCTCGCGAGACGTCTCGGCAGCCGATATCGACTCGATCCGGCCGCCGGCGCCGCCGAGTGGACAGGACCAGACGCCGTCGATGTCGAACAGCCGGATGCCGGGCGACTCGAGCCAGCGGAGCACGCATTCGGTCTCCGACGCGGAAGCCGCGGGCGTCGGCCCGGGACCGGGGACGACCGTCTCGGCACTCGCGACCAGGCTTGCGGCGAAGGCCCGGCCGCTCTCCCCGGGGCGAAGCACTCCGGCCGCCGCCAGCCGGCCGTAGCGGACGACGTGCATCTCCCAGCGGCCGTTGTCGAGCCGGCGGGCCGCGACGACCTCGGGGCAGCCGGTCAGGGCCGACAGCCGCTGGGTCCGGGCGCTGCCGCGCAGGAAGGCGCTCAGCCGATCCCGATGCACCCCGGCGTCCTCGTAGCGGGCCTGCGACGACAGGGTCGCCATCTTGCGCATCACGGCGGCGACGACCGCCTCGGGATTGGCGATCAGCGCCTCGCGTACCGACGACACGATCGCGGCATAGGCGTCGACCGAGGCCGACCCGTCGCACGGCGACAGGCAGCGGCCCATCTCGGCGAGCACGCACGGCGACCGGGAGGGCTTGCGGGGGAGCCGGCCACTGCACTGCCGCAATGGGAACGCCTCGTGCAGGGCTGCCATCGCCCGCTCGGCAGTGCGCCGCGAGTTGTAAGGCCCGACATAGACGGCGTCGTCCTCCAGCACGCGGCGTACGAGCGAGAGCCGCGGCCAGGGCTCGTCGGTCAGCTTGAGCCAGACCACCCGCTCGGGATGGCGCGACCGGCGGTTGTAGGACGG
>JALDXR010000509.1:0-3253 GCA_032154865.1 Nocardioidaceae bacterium | reverse complement strand
CCGGATCCCGGTGCAGTACGCCCGCCGGATGGTGGGCCGCAAGATGTTCGGCGGCTCGTCGACCTACATCCCGTTGAAGGTCAACCAGGCCGGCGTCATCCCGGTCATCTTCGGCTCCAGCCTGCTCTACCTGCCCGCGCTCGCGACGCAGTTCAATCCGGACGCGTCGTGGGCCCCGTGGGTCTCGAGCCACCTGGTCCGCGGCGACCACCCGCTCTACATGCTGTTCTACTTCGGCCTGATCGTGTTCTTCACCTACTTCTACGTGTCGATCACCTTCAACCCGCAAGAGGTCGCCGACAACATGAAGAAGTACGGCGGCTTCATCCCGGGCATCCGGGCCGGGCGGCCGACGCAGGAGTACCTCGCGTACGTCCTGTCGCGCATCACCGCGGTGGGCTCGGTCTACCTGGGCATCGTCGCCCTGATCCCGCTGATCGCCCTGGTGCTGGTCAACGCCAACCAGAACTTCCCGTTCGGCGGCACGTCGCTGCTGATCATGGTCGGCGTCGGCCTGGACACGGTGAAGCAGATCGAGAGCCAGCTGCAGCAGCGCAACTACGAAGGGTTCTTGCGCTGATGCGGCTCGTCCTCGTGGGTCCCCCGGGTGCTGGCAAGGGGACGCAGGCCGAACATATCGCCAAGCACTATCGCATCCCGAACATCTCGACCGGCGACATCTTCCGCGCCAACGTCGCCGAGCGCACCTCCCTCGGCGAGATCGCCAAGAGCTACATGGACGAGGGCGAGCTGGTGCCTGATGACCTCACGGTGGCGATGGTCCGCGACCGGCTGGGCCGCGACGACACCGGCGGCGGCTTCCTGCTGGACGGCTTTCCGCGTACGGTGCCGCAGGCCGAGTCGCTGAGCTCGATGCTCGACGAGCTCGACGTACCCCTCGACGTGGTTCTCAAGATCACCGTCGACGACGACGAGGTGGTGCGACGGCTGTCCGGGCGCCGAATCTGCCGCTCGTGCGGCCGGACCTTCCATGTCGAGTTCGATCCGCCGGGCACCGAGGGCGTCTGCGACGCCTGCGGCGGCGAGCTCTACCAGCGCGACGACGACAAGCCGGAGACGGTGCGTCGGCGGCTGCAGGTCTACCGCGAGCAGACCAAGCCCCTCGTGGAGTACTACGAGAACCGCGGCCTGCTGCGGATGGTCGCGGGGACCGGGGAGGTCGCCGAGGTGACCAAGCGCGCCATCGAGGCACTCGAACAGCCGGTGGCGTAGGGCAGGGTCGCCATGGGGTTATTGCGACTGCGCGATCGAGGCGTCGAGATCAAGACGCCCGACCAGATCGCGCTGATGCGCCGAGCCGGCCGGATCGTGGGCGA
Source organism: Nocardioidaceae bacterium (assembly GCA_032154865.1). GTDB lineage: Bacteria > Actinomycetota > Actinomycetes > Propionibacteriales > Nocardioidaceae > DATFRX01. The sequence goes on along the minus strand of JALDXR010000509.1, from coordinate 1,916 downwards.
AACCCTCCAGCTGTGCCGCGACCGCATCGAGCCGGGGATGACCGCCGACGAGCTCGACCGGCTGGCCGAGGGCTACATCCGCGATCAGGGCGCGGTGCCGTCGTTCATGGGCTACCACGGGTTCCCGAAGACGCTGTGCGTGTCGGTCAACGACGAGGTGGTCCACGGCATCCCCGGGCCGCGCCGGTTCGGGTCCGGTGACGTCGTCTCGATCGACTGCGGCGCGATCGTCGAGGGCTGGCACGGCGACGCCGCGATCACCGTGGCGCTCGGCGACGTGTCCGTCGAGACCAAGCAGTTGCTGGCGGCCTGTGAGGAGGCGCTGTGGCGTGGGATCGCCGCCGCCCGGATCGGCGGCCATGTCACCGACATCGCCCATGGGGTCGAGACCTCGGTGCGAAGCGCGGGCGACTACGGGATCGTCGAGGACTATGTCGGGCACGGCATCGGATCGTCGATGCACATGGCTCCCAACGTGCCCAACGTCGGTGCACCCGGCCAGGGGCCGCGCCTGGTGCGTGGGATCGCCCTCGCAGTGGAGCCGATGATCACCCTCGGCGGGATCGAGACCGACCTGCTGCAAGACGACTGGACCGTGGTCACCCGCGACGGTTCGGTGGCGGCCCATTTCGAGCACACCTTCACCCTGACGCGCACCGGCACCTGGGTGCTGACCGCGCTCGACGGGGGCAGCGCCCGCCTCACCGACCTGGGCGTGCCGTACGGCGGCGACTGACCGGGACCCACGATTTGGCGTGGATTGTGGCTCTGACGTAAACTTGAGCGTTGGCCCCTCGTGGGCCGTCTTTTCATGCCCGGCGGCAGATCTGTTCACTGTCCCCTGACGGTGGACGGAACGGGCATGTTGGCGGTTTCCGGACGGGTCACCACCTGCGAACCGACAGATTGCGGAGGACATGGCGAAGAAGGAAGGGGTCATCGAGATCGAGGGCTCGGTGGTCGAGGCTCTGCCGAACGCGATGTTTCGCGTCGAGCTGACCAACGGACACAAGGTCCTTGCTCACATCAGCGGCAAGATGCGCCAGCACTACATCCGGATCCTGCCCCAGGACCGGGTGGTCGTGGAGCTGTCGCCGTACGACCTGACCCGCGGCCGCATTGTCTACCGCTACAAGTAAGCCAGTCATCAACCAACGTCTGGGCGGGACTGTTGTCTGTGCTCAGAGCAACCGGAGAGCTCGATGAAGGTCCAGCCGAGCGTGAAGAAGATCTGTGACAAGTGCAAGGTGATTCGCCGGCACGGGCGAGTCATGGTGATCTGCGAAAACCCGCGCCACAAGCAGCGGCAGGGCTGAGCAGCAGTAACTGAATAACTCCTAGCGTGACCGCTCGCATCACATCATTTGTGGTGTGTCACCCCCGGACGGAGGCCGGGGCCCGGCCCGAGGCAGGCAGGGACGCGTCACGTCCGACACCTCCGCACGACAGGAAGGACACTGCCCTTCATGGCACGCCTCATCGGTGTCGACCTCCCACGCGACAAGCGTCTCGAGGTGGCACTCACCTACATCTACGGAATCGGTCGTACCCGAGCCCAGCAGACCCTCGCCGCTACCGGAGTGAGCCCCGACAAGCGGGTCCACGAGCTCGGCGACGAGGAGCTGGTGAAGCTTCGCGACCACATCGAGTCCAGCTACCAGGTCGAGGGTGACCTGCGACGCGAGGTCGCGGGCGACATCCGGCGCAAGGTCGAGATCGGCAGCTACCAGGGCCGCCGGCACCGCAGCGGCCTGCCGGTGCGTGGTCAGCGCACCCGGACCAACGCGCGCGGCCGCAAGGGCCCCAAGCGCACCATCGCCGGCAAGAAGAAGGCCGTCAAGAAGTAATGCGCGGCACGCCCTGAGCCACAGACCACCTCAACCAGAGAGATTTGCGTAGATAAAATGCCTCCTCCG
>JALDXR010000062.1:0-11154 GCA_032154865.1 Nocardioidaceae bacterium | reverse complement strand
CCCCTCGACTGGCCAGGCTGGATCCGACAGCCCGACGGCACCTGGGTCGAGGGCGACGACGGCTTCCTGTGGGTGCGCCCCAGTGTGACCGTGGAGATCGAGGTGAACCCAGTCGCGACGCGCACCGTGGGCTACCCGCCGGCAACACCGTTGTGTGATGCCAACCCACCGGACAACCCGCCGCCGACGACTACCGTCCCGCCGGTGACCACGACCACGACGACCCCAGGGCTGCCGGTGACGCGATGAGCAACGAGATCGAGCGCACCAACACGTTGCTCAACACCGATGATGCGATGGTGTGGGCCGAGGAGTTCTGTCGCATCTTCGACGGCTTCATCATCGGTCAATTCGATCTCGCCGACCCGACGACGAAGGGTGTTGACCCCGGCACGATGGTGGGCTGGTTCGCCAACGCGATGCAGACGGCGGTCAACCAATACGAGCGCATGCGCGACTCCGAGCTGCGCGAGGCGCGCAAGACAGCGGCCACCGAGCACGTGCGCGAGCAGGAGATCGCAGCGTTCGACGAGGGTGTCGCCGACGGGCGCGAAGACGTCACGCCGGCGTAGTAGACCGTCACCATGAGTGATCCCACACCAGAGCAGCTGCCCGCCGATCACGAGCCTGGAGGCACGCCTGCTGATCCCACAGAGCCCGCAGAGGCGCCTACAGAGCCCTCAGAGCCCACCGAAGGCACCGAGGGTGACGAGGAGGCCGAGGACAAGCCTGGGCGCCGCCTAGGGCAGCAGGAGGACGCACCCGGGGAGCGCGTCGGCCACGAGCATGCGCCCGGGCAGCACAAGGACGATGAGCCCGACGCCGGCTAGGTGATCGCCGACAACAACCAGAAGCCGATCGCCACGGCAGCGATGGCGAGCACGATCGCGACGACCTCCTCCCAGTCCCACGAGCGCGGGAACTTGGGGTAGCCGCGCTCCTTGGCCCAGTCATAGGGCTTGTCCTGCGGCGGCCCCCACAACGGCTCCCCAGGGATCCCGCGCTCATCGCCGCCGTTCACCTGGCCGCACCCTAGTCGCCGGCCGGTTCGTTACGATCATGTGACGACAGATCCAAGCCCCGGGCATGCAGAGCTGAAACAAGCACGCCCGGGGCCCGTCCATCAGGAGACAACATCATGCCCGTTCACGAGACGCTTGCGCGTCGCGTTCGACAGATCTTCGTCGCCGGCGCCATTGCCGGCGGTGTCATCCTCACGACCACCGGGAGTACCCAGGCTGCGGACTGTTCAGTCGGCAGCTACCTCGTCCAGACTGACAGCAATGAAGTCACCGACGCTGCAGCGTGCATCCAGACCGCCCTCACCGAAGCGGGCTACGACTCCGGGCCGGTAGACGGGTGGTTCGGTCCGGTCACCGAAGGAGCGGTGTCCCGATACCAGATGGACAACGGGCTGACCGTGGACGGCCAGGTGGGCGCGGAGACAGCGGGACACCTGGGCGTGTGGTCAAACGACGCGCAGTCTTCCGATTCATCCGCCGGCGACGAGCCCTCCGACACCTCGAACGACTCGAACGACGCCAGCAGCGACGACAGCTCAAGCGAGCCCGACTACAGCGGCGGCGGGACGGTCTGGGATGACCTCGCCCAGTGTGAGTCCGGTGGCGACTGGAGCATCAACACCGGCAACGGCTACTACGGCGGCCTCCAGTTCCTGCTCTCCACGTGGCAGGCCAACGGTGGCTCGGGCTACCCGCACGAGAACAGCCGCGAGGAGCAGATCCGCGTCGCTGAGAACCTGCGGGCCCAGGCTGGGTTCTCACCGTGGCCGTCGTGCGCATCGCAGCTCGGGCTCCTGTGAGGCGCATCATCGCTGTGGCCGCGCTCGTGCTCGGCCTGGGGGCGTGCACACCGGCCGAGGCGCGGGAGTGGTGGACGGTGTTCCAGCGCCACCCGGTGGGAGCGCTGCGCTTCGCCCGGTGCGTGACGGCGCGCCCGAAAGCCTGGGCCCACCCGGGTGCGGCGCGGGGAGAGTGCCGGCAGCTCGGACGTCAGGCACAACGACAGTGGAACCGAGCCCATGCTCGATGGGTCCCGGACACATCCTGCAGCCAGTGGGCACAGCTCGCCCTCGACGTCGGCTTCTCCAAGAGCCAGTGGTACGAGCCGATGGCGCGGATCATGTACCGCGAGTCGATGTGCTCGGCCGGCGCCTACAACCCGTCGGGTGCATCAGGACTGATGCAGGTGATGGCCGGCTGGGCTGACGACTGCGGCGGCTCACCGAGCGACCTGTTCGATCCGCACTTCAACCTGCGCTGTGCCCGGCACGTTTACAACGTCCAAGGCTGGGGCGCCTGGAGCACGTACTAGCTTCGCCGGGGGAGGAGCAATGGACTACCCGGCCCGGACCTCCTCCCCCTGCTAGTACGTGGACATGGCTGAGTGCTCGATCAGCAGCTGTGTGCGCCCTGCCAAGGCACGAGGTTGGTGCAACACCCACTACGAACGGTGGCGACGACAACAGCCAGGCCCGCTCACTCCTCGTGATCAGCGAGGAGATGACCGCGCTGGAGCGGGAGTCACCTACTCGGCAGTACATCTCCGTCTGCAGATGCAACGAGGTCGGGCCAGCGAGTTCCTGTGCGCCTGTGGCCAGCGCGCCCAGCACTGGGCATACACCCATGAGGACAGCTCGCCGAAATACACCCGCTCAGGTCGGCCTTACTCGACGAACCTCGACCTCTACGTGGCAATGTGCCGGTCGTGTCATCTACGGGCGGACTTCCAACGGCACCGTGAAACGAAGAAGACGATTCGGTGACCTGGAGTGGATCGAGCAGTTCGGTCTGGTCTGCCTGGCCGGCCTCGTCATGGTCATGGTGGGGCTCGTGGTGATGATGGTGCTGGTCGGCCAGTGAGGCGCTCAGAGCCCCCAGGTTGCTTGCTGATCCTCCAAGGGCCCCGGATGCCCCCAAACAGGGCTTGCGGGCCTTACAGGGCCTTCTGGAGGCCTCTGAGGGCATTCTGGAGGCGGTCGCGGTCGGTCAGCGCGGAACTTGGAAGACCATCAGCTGGGAGACGTTCGCCTGGGGCCGGCGCACGCCGCGTCCCGCCGGCTGCTTGCGCGGCACACCGACGACGAACATCACGAACTCCAGCCGGGCGCGGTGGTCGAGGGCGACCTCCCAGATGTGGTGGCTCTGACCCTGGAACACGCCCGAGCTGGTCTGGTCCTGACACTTCACGATGACCCAGTGGTTGGAGAGCCTGATCGCCTCGGCCACGCCGGCCTCGTACAGGCTCCAGATCTCACCCCGGCCGCGATAGCGGTCGACACCGAAGCGGTCGCTCAGCCCGTCGCGACGATCGGCGCGCCCGGACATCCGGTACGGCGGGTCGAACACGGCGGTGCCGAAGCGGCGCGCCGGCAGTGGCAGCTCGTCGACCAACAGGTCGATGTGGTAGTCCGCCGGCACCTCCAGCGAGGCATCGTTGGTGACCAGTCGCTTGGGCTTGTGGTCGGTCCAGAAGCCACGCTCGGCACCAACGGTGAGATCGATCACGGGCTCGACGATCACACCGAACTCGGCGGCGTCGGCGATCGCTTCACCGGTGGTGCGACGGAAGCCGTGCATCGCCCACAGCGGGCGTAGTGCCTCACTCATCGTCATCATCTTCGTCTGACTCGTCCTCGGCGACACGAACGTTGATGCCGTCACGCCAGGTGTTCATCGGGTCGTTGTCGACGGTGTCGGTCACCGAGCTGACGAGATCGTCAGGCACGTCCATCTCCTCGGCTGCGTCGCGGATGCCGGGCCACGAGCTGGCGATCACGGCGTTGATCTTGCGCAATGCGTAGGCGCGCCGGTAGGCGGCCTCCAGGATGTCGACGTCGGGCACGACTTTGGTCGCTCCGATGTCATCGAGCTTGCGCTCCAGCCAGGCGATGAAGACTGGACCGACGAGAGCGTTCAGCTCGACGCGTCGCCCCTCCCACAGCTTGGTCGCAGCGTTGTATCCGGTACACAAGAAGGCGGCCTCGTCAGCGGTGGCGCCGTAGTCGGCGAGCAGTGGGATCGGGTCGAACTTGTACGTCACCATCTCGGCCATCCAGGTGAGGTCGCCGGCGGCGTCGAACGACTCGATGTCCTCCCACCGCAGACCGAGGTCGATGGCGGCGGGGATCTGGTCCTCGATCTTGGCCCAGATGCCGAGCCCGTAGAGATCGAAGTCGTGGGCCACGAGCGGCTTCATCGAGCGCTCGACGGACAGCCAGTCGAGGATCGTGCGCGCTGCATCGACGCTGAACCCTTGCGAGCTGGCGATGGCCAGGTCGCGCCGACGCGGCAGACCGTCGGCGCGCAGCATCGCGTTGAAGCCGGCCTTCTCGATGTACAGCGCCTGGCCGTAGTCGTCCCCGGGCCCGAACTCGGGGAACGGGTCGGCGACCGTGAAGCTCCTCGACAGCGACTCGTCCGGGTCGTCCTCGATCAGGCTGATGTGGTCGCGGATGGAGAGCGTGCCGAGGGCGATGGTGTCGCCGTTGGGCTGGATCAGGTTGCCCCGCGGGGCGCGCACGATGTCCCAGTCGGCGGCGTCAGGATCTACACGTTCGATGTACTTGTCGAGCAGGCACCGTCCCGCTGGGGACGTCGCCACGTACTCGATGTCGAGGAGGTCGCCGAGCCCGGTGCGCCGGCGCAGGGCGTAGCCCACCTGGCGCGCATCAGCCGGCAGTGTGCCGCCGTTGCTGGCGTCCATGTAGGCGTCCTCGAAGTGCTCGAAGGCCAAGGTCTGTTGGACGCCGCGCAGAGGCTTGCCATCTGGACCGGCCATGGTGCTCGGGTCGTAGACGGGCTTGGTCATCAGTACGCCCAGATCCCTGAGCGCTCTCGTCGCGCCGCCTGGACGCGGTCGAACTGGGCCCAGGCACCGAACCATCCGAGGCGCCGGCGGAAGCGATCGCGCAGACGCTTCACCTCGGCCATGTCGTCACTGTTGATGGTCTCCCAGATGTCGAACCAGCCGACGTCCCAGGTGCGGCCGCGGGGCGCCTTCCACTCGTGGATGTCGGCGCGGTGGATATTCAGTGTGATGCCGTGGTCGCGGGCGAGCTGGTCGTAATGCGGGCCCACGGCATCGATGATGCGCCAGTCGATCTCGACGACGTCGATGCGGCTCATCATGTGCTCGAAGATGGCCCGGCGCACAACCAGGCCGATACCCAGGCCGACGATCAGGATCGTCCCGCCTGGCGCCTGGCGCATCGCCAGGTCGACCTTCCATAGGTCGTCGACTTCGGCCGGCGTGTCGGTCATCCAGATCGAGCCGTCCATCTTGAGCCGGGTGAACGTCCCGGCCTGGAGGGCGCGGTAGGGGCGCTGCCAGTTGATCTCCGAGCGCAGCTGATCGAAGGCCGCCTGCTGCTCGGTGATCTCGAAGCGCTCGATCACAACGCCGTTGTGCTCATGCTCGGGGATGTCGACGAGCCACTCACGCCAGCTCTGGTCGTGCCGGCGCCGGCCGACGGAGGCGATCGCCTGGTCGATCTCGGCGGCCTGCTGGTGTGCACGCTCCAGCATCTCCGGTGTCCAGTCGGTCGTCATGAGCAGCTGTGCGGACGAGTCAGGCCGGTGGAGTCGACGCCGTCAGGGTCGCCGCAGTACGGGCACACAAGCACCTGCTCGCGATCGGCGCGCAGCACCGGCGCCATCGAGTAGCGCCCCCACGGGTTGCACACCTCGACGCCCTCGAACGTGCGTACACCGAGGCGCTTGGGCTCGGGCTCGCTCTCGTCGGCGCGCTCGACGGTGATGAACCGCTCGGTGCGCTTGACGACGCGGTACACGAGCACGGTGTCGTAGTCGGTGACGAGCCGGCAGTAGTACCGCCGGCCCACCTCGAACTTGGTCATGACTGTCCTTCCAGCTTGTCGAGCACGGCGCGCAGAACATGCGCCGGCAGGCGTGCCGCCAGGCTCTTGCCGTGGCAGTCGTGGACGACGACGAGGATGTCCTCGCCGGTGTCGTCCACACGGTCGTTGGCGATCACCACGACGTCACCGTCGATGTCGGTGTAGCGGACCAGCTCGCGAGGCTCAGGCTGCTCGCGATCCCAGTCCTCATTGGCGTACAGCCGCTCGACGGCGTCAGCTCGCTCCTGCTCGGCGGCGGCGCCGGCGGCACGTTCACGCTCGTTCATGACCACACCCGCACCCGGTAGACACGGCCGGCGACCTTGTAGCGCTCGCCACCGAGGTGCTCGACGTCATCGACGGTGAGCGTGGTGCTCCGACGGGGGCCCTGGATTGCCTTGATCACGGCCTCGGCCGGCGAGCCGGCCTTGGACAGACGGGCGGTGCCGTAGCGGCCCGTGAGGACGTCGCGCAGGGCGACGGTGTAGCGGATGGTGGCGCTCATGCCGTCACCTCGACGATCTCGGCCTTGGCCGCCTGGACCCGCTTCTCGATGGCGATCGCCCACGACGAGGCGTGGTTGCGGCCGCGGAGCCCGAGGCGGAGCGCCTCGCGCACTGCAGCCGCACGCACCCGGGCCACGTCGGCGAGGATGTGGCCACGGGTGGGAGCGACGAAGGTGATCGTCGAGCTGGTCCACCAGCCGGCGGTGTCGTAGTTGACGCCGTGCTCGCCGGCGCCGTGGGACAGCCCGGTGATCTTGACCCGGACGCGAGTGCAGTCCGGGCAGAGGATCTCGGCACCGTCCTGGTCGATGGTGTGGGTGTCGAAGCAGGTGTTGCAGGTGAATGTGCTCATGGGGGTCATGCTACAGCGTCGGTGAACAGAACGACAACGTCGTTGTGATCAGGCCGCCCAGTCGAGGGCGACGACGGGGATCGTGGACTTGTTGGCCAGCTCGATGATCTCGCCCATCGACAGCGCCTGGGTGAAGCGGTGCCCGATGCGGACCTCGACCTGGCGGTACTCCTCGGCCAGCTCGGGGTTGAGCTGGGCGGCGCGCACGAGGGCGCCCTTGGAGGCGAGCACGCAGAAGCAGCACGACAGGCGGGGCATGCCGGCCTCGTACGCCCAGTGGACCCGGGTGCCGGCCTGGGCGATGCGGGCCCACACGTCCTCGACCTTCCAGTCCAGGATCGGCAGCCACTCGGTGACCTGGCGCACGGTGCCCTTGCCCGAGGCCGGGCGGTCGTAGCGCACGGCGTCCTTCTTCGCCCGGGCCGGCGACTCCTGGGCGCGCAGGCCCATGCAGTTGAGGATCCGGGCCGGCCGGTCGAGCCCCAGCTCGGCGACGAGGGCGGTCATGACCTTGCGGATCTGGCCGCGCTTGTGGTCCGAGGTGCAGTAGCGGGCGGCCGAGCTGGGGAACATGCCACGCTGCTCGATGTGGGTCAGCAGATCGCCCTGGGGCCGGCTCACCTTGATGAAGCGGACGCCGTAGTGGGCGGCCTGCTCCTCGGCCAGCTCGGCAGTGCCGGCCCACTCGACGCGGCCCAGGTCGGCGTGGACGGCGACCAGGCGGTCGCGCACACCGGCGATGTCAGCTTGCTCGACGACGTAGTCGAGCATGGCCTGGCTGTCCTTGCCGGCCGAGGTGTTCACGAGGATGATGTCGAACGTCGTCAGATCGGGAGTGCTCATGGCCATGAGCGTACAGCGTCATTGACGGTGTTCCACAACGATGATGAAGATCTTCGTCGACAATCTTGATGATTCGGTCGACGGTGTTGCGCTCCTCCTCGTCGAGCACGAGCCGGCAGGCGGCGACGAGCCGGCGCACGAGCGCCAACTCGTCGTCGGTCAGCTCGCTCACGACCGTTCGCCTTCGAGCTGAGCGGCCAGGTCGATGAGCTTGGCCGCAGCCAGCTCGGAGGAGATGGCCCCCTGGCGGAGGCGGTTGGCGATGCGCTCCAGCGCCGTGGCGATCGGGTCGATCTCAGCGGCGCGGTCAGCGTAGGTGTTCATCGCTCAGACCTCGTCCTGCGCAGCGGCCTGGGCGAGCAGCACGGCGCCCTCGGCGTCGCACCGACCGAACCCGGACTCCAGGAGGTACCCGACAGCCTCGTCGTAGCTCATGCAGTCACGGTGAACGTGACCGCCCGGACCGGCGACGGCGAACCGTGCGCCATCCTGGGTGGCGATGACGAAGGCGAGGAAGACGTTGTCCTCGACCTGGACGGTGGCCGAGCGGCCGACCTCGTCGAGATCGACGATCTTGATGTTCTTGGGGGAAGTGCTCATGGCCGGAAGTGTACTCCCACAACATCGTTGTGCAACATCGCCGATGAATGTTTGACACTCCGGGGCGGAACGATCCTTGAACCAGATGTGAAAGAGAGCCAACCATACGGACCGGGCGGCATCGTCTGGTCCTACGACAACGTGGCCACGGTCCCCGAGATCGTCGCCGCCTTCAACAGCCTCAGCTGGCGCGAGCACACCGACCACAACTGGAACACATGCGGTCGCGACTGCCCTGAGCGCTCGAACTGGGAGCCCACCGCCGGCACCTACATCAACGGTGTCATGCTCACCGTCGACATGGACTACATCATGGGCTACCTCATCCAGGCCGTCGACCGGGAGTCCAGCATCTGTACCTACATCGCCATCAACCAGTACCACGGCCGGCACCCCGAGACCGGCGAGATCGCCCACGACTACATGGTCTGGCAGGGCCCGTCGCACAAGTTCTTCGACAGCCCCGGGCATGTGCTGGCGATCAGCCACTGGGGGCTCGACGCCATCCAGCAGATGCTCGACAGCTGGTACGCCCGCCCGGACTGAGCCGGCGGAACTAGCGTCGCCTCTCATGCTTGAGCACACAGGCATCCGCCATCTCCAGCTCGTCACCACTGACGACGCACCCCCTCCGATCACCCGGGTCGAGCCGCTCACCGAGTGCGTGTTCGAGTGGCACGGGCTCGTCGAGCACGAGCCCGGCGAGACCCCCTGCTGCCACCAACGCATCGAGGTCACCAACCTCGTCACCGCCCACCACGACGCCATCGTCCACGACGTCGCAACGATGCTGTCGCTGATCCTCCACGAGTGGGGTAACGGCTGCAACGTGACGATGCTCGTGCGGATCGCACCGCCGGCGCCGCCAGAAGCCCCGCAGAGGCCCCTGTAGGGCTCTGTGAGCGCCTCGGGCCCAGTTGGGGCCCAGGAACCGCCCAGAGCCATACAGAGGCTTCTACGGGCCTCTGAGGGCATTTCCGGCCCTGAGCTACCGTCGAGCTACTTGGCCAATCGGTGAAGGAGGAGACCATGCCTGGAGAGCGCGACTACGCCTACCTCGCCGGGCTGTTCGACGGCGAGGGAACGGTCGAGGCGCGGTACAACACCAACCGGAAGCATCGTGCTCCCGACTGGACGGCGCGCATCATGATCTACAACACCGACGGTGACCTGATGTCGTGGTTGCAGGAGACCTTCGGCGGCACTGTCGTGACTTCGGCGAAGACGGTGCGTCCCCTCGCCCGGCGGGATCTGTACACCTGGAGGCTGTCGGCCAAGAAGGGCCAGGAGATCCTCATCGAGATGCTCCCGCATCTCCGAGTGAAGTTCGATCAGGTCGAGATGCTGCTCCAGCTCGTGAACCTGATGGGGAAGCCTGGGTGTCAACGAGTCCCGGAGGACGTGATGGAACAGCGGCTCTTGTTGGTGGACTCGATCCGAGAAGCGAAGTGGAAGGAGAAGAGCTATGCCACAAGGTAAGGACCCGGGGCCCTCGATCAAGCGGCCCGAGCAGTACGAGGCGCTCAAGGAACAGGGCTACTCGAAGTCCAAGGCGGCGGCGATCTCGAACCAGGCGAGCCACGGGCCGGCGGCGCGCTCGAAGATGGCGGAGAAGGCGGCGGCGACCCGGGAGAACCCGAAGAAGAAGGCGAAGCCCAAGCGCTAGACGGCGTCCCGCGGCCAGTACAGCCGGTACCCGCTCCTGGTCAGCATCGGCACCATTCGTACTTCGTTGACCCGGGCTCCCATCGGGTCTACCGGCGCCGGCGTCGGGTCCATCGGCACCGCCACGTAGACGTACATCGACCGCTCGTCGAACTCGATCCACTCCCCGTCGTGCGGCCCGCCGACGATCTGCGCCGTGGCCATCGTTGAGTCACCCGTCGAGCAGGTAGCGCTCGGCGGCCATCACGGCGCGCATCTCGCGCAGCTCAAGATCGGTGAAGTCGTCGCAGAACAGCTTGCCGCGGAAGCCCATCACCGAGCGCTCGATACGCGCCGGCGCGACGATCCTGACTCGGTCACAGTCGACGCCGGCGTCGTGCAGCAGCCGGCGGTAGTACCACTCGTTACGGAGCACGTGCGCACCGGTGATGATCACGCGCAGCTCGGGGTCGGCCTGGAGCGCCTCGGCGACGTGCTGGCACAGCTGCGTGGTCTTGCCGGTGCGGCGGTACGAGAGGTCGAACGCCTGGCGTTCGGTCCAGTCACTCATCGCGGACCGCGCGGCTTCCGCTTGCGCCACCGCTCGGGGTAGCGCGTGATCGGATGCTTGATCGCCTCGGTGCCGGCGGGCTCGTCGTCATCGTCGTCGACCGCGTGGATGATCATGATCGGTACACAGTGACAGATCTTGTCGGCGTCGCGGGTCCAAGCATCGGTCATGTGCTCGTCGCAGCACGCCGGGTGCATCGCACCTTCGATGATGCCGGTGCCATGGCAGTCAGGGCAGTCCTTGCGCGCCTGGGCGAGCAGTCGTTCAGTCTCGTTCATCATCACTCGGCTTTCCGAAGGCGGCCTCCATCGCCGGCTCACTCATCGCAGTACCTCATCTCGATCTCGGCGGTCCACACCATCACTGGCACTGACGTCTTGCCGTCCCGCGGCGACGTGCCGAACTCGACGTACACGATCGGACCGTGGTCCGCCGGCAGATCGAACCTGCCGTCGTACATCGCTGGGAACGGCACCAGCCGGATCACGTGACGGTTGGTCATGGCAGGCTCGTCACCCACAGCCACATGACGATGATCGGCACGACGATCGCGATCGTCAGCCACACGGCCACGCGGTCGTCGGGCATCTCATCGTCGTCATCGTCGAGGTCGACGTCATCCACGGCGCGCAGCGTGGGTGTAGAAGCGGCGGTGGTAAAGCTGGCCGCCCGGGCGCCGGCACAGCTCTCCGGCGCCGGCGCCACAAGTTGGGCACCCCCCGCTCTCGACGGCCTCCTCGTGCTTCATGATGCCTGTCGT
>JALDXR010000508.1:0-3262 GCA_032154865.1 Nocardioidaceae bacterium | reverse complement strand
CTACTACGGACGCGAGATCCATCTGAACGTGATCGTCGATCCCGAGGTCCTCGGCGGTGTCCGTGTGGACATCGGCGACGAGGTGATCGACGGCACCGTCGCTAACCGATTGCAAGACGCCCGGCGACGGATCGCCGGCTGACGATAGAGAGCAGGGAACCAACAATGGCGGAGCTCACCATCCGTCCGGACGAGATCCGGGACGCTTTGCAGCGCTTCGTCTCCGACTACAAGCCGGAGACGGCCAGCCGCGAAGAGGTCGGTGTCGTGTCTGACGCCGGGGACGGCATCGCCCACGTCGAGGGACTGCCGTCAGCCATGGCGAACGAGCTGCTGGAGTTCGAGGACGGCACCCTCGGCATCGCCCTGAACCTCGACACCCGAGAGATCGGGGTCGTCATCCTCGGCGAGTTCGGCGGTATCGAGGAAGGCCAGCCGGTCACGCGTACCGGCGAGGTCTTGTCGGTGCCGGTCGGCGACGGTTATCTCGGCCGGGTCATCGACCCGCTGGGCAAGCCGATCGACGGGCTCGGCGAGATCGAGACCGACTCGCGCCGTCAGCTCGAGCTGCAGGCGCCGTCGGTCGTCCAGCGGCAGTCGGTCAACCAGCCGCTGCAGACCGGTCTGAAGGCGATCGACTCGATGACTCCGATCGGTCGCGGACAGCGGCAGCTGATCATCGGCGACCGGCAGACCGGCAAGACGGCCATCGCGGTCGACACGATCATCAACCAGAAGGAGTACTGGGAGACCGGCGACCCGACCCAGCAGGTGCGCTGCATCTACGTCGGGGTCGGCCAGAAGGGCTCGACGATCGCCAGCGTGCGCCGATCGCTCGAAGAGGCCGGCGCCTTGGCGTACACGACGATCGTCGCGGCTCCCGCCTCCGAGCCGGCCGGGTTCAAGTACCTCGCGCCCTACACCGGATCGGCCATCGGCCAGCACTGGATGTACCAGGGCAAGCACGTCCTGATCATCTTCGACGACCTCACCAAGCAGGCCGAGGCCTACCGTGCGGTGTCGCTGCTGCTGCGGCGGCCGCCGGGCCGGGAGGCCTACCCGGGCGACGTCTTCTACCTGCACAGCCGGCTCCTCGAGCGGTGCGCGAAGCTGTCCGACGACATGGGCGGCGGATCGATGACGGGCCTGCCGATCATCGAGACCAAGGCCAACGACATCTCGGCCTACATCCCGACCAACGTCATCTCGATCACCGACGGCCAGATCTTCTTGCAGTCCGACCTGTTCAACGCCAACCAGCGGCCGGCCATCGACGTCGGCCTGTCGGTGTCGCGAGTCGGTGGCGCCGCGCAGACCAAGGCGCTGCGGAAGGTCACCGGAACCCTCAAGGTCGACCTGGCGCAGTATCGCGACATGGAGGCGTTCGCGATGTTCGCCTCCGACCTCGACGCGGCGTCCCGGCGGCAGCTCGAGCGTGGCCAGCGATTGATGCAGTTGCTTCGGCAGCCGCAGTACTCGCCGTACCCGTTCGAGGAGCAGGCGGTGTCGATCTGGCTCGGCACCACCGGCAAGCTCGACCCGGTTCCGGTGTCGGACGTCCTGCGCTACGAGTCGGAGTTCCTCGAGTACGTCCGCCGCGAGCACGGCGGCATCCTGGAGGCGATCCGGGAGACCAAGCAGCTCGACGAGGACACCGAGCAGGCGATCGAGGACGCCGTCGACTCGTTCAACGACCAGTTCGAGACCAGCGAGGGCAAGTCGATCAAGGCCGGCACCGAGGACTTCGAGGCCCTGCAAGACGAGGACGTCGAGCAGGAGCAGATCGTCCGGCAGAAGCGGGGCTGACGCATGGCAGCTTCCCTCCGCGAGTATCGCGCCCGGATCCGGGCCACGCAGGCGACCAAGAAGATCACGCGTGCGATGGAGCTGATCGCGGCGTCCCGGATCATCAAGGCGCAGCAGCGCGCCGCGGCGGCGACGCCGTACGCTCGCGAGCTGACCCGGGCGATCTCGGCGCTGGCGACGTACTCACGGGTGGACCACCCCCTGACGACCGAGCCGGAGAACCCGCAGCGGGCCGGCATCCTCCTGATCACGAGCGACCGCGGCCTTGCCGGGCCCTACTCCTCGGCGGTGATCAAGGAGGCCGAGCGACTCACCGAGAAGCTGCACGCGGAGGGCAAGGAGGTCTCGCTCTTCGTCACCGGGCGCAAGGGGATCGGCTACTACCACTTCCGCCGGCGTCCGGTCGTGCAGAGCTGGCAGGGCTTCTCGGACAACCCGGTCTACGACAACGCCCGGGCGATCGCCGACACGGTGATCGCGGCCTACATGGCGGGTCACCCGGACAGCGAGAAGTCGGACCGCGACGGTGACGACGAGGCCGCGGATGCCGCCCCGGTCGAGCCGATCGACGAGTTGCATGTCGTCTTCACCCGGTTCCGGTCGATGCTGGTCCAGCAGCCCGACGTGATCCGGATGATGCCGCTCGAGGTCGTCGAGGCGGAGGAGGAGCCGGAGGAGGAAGAGGTCCTTCCGCTCTACGAGTTCGAGCCGTCGCCCGAAGACGTGCTCGACGCGCTGCTGCCGCGCTACGTCGAGAGCCGACTGTTCTTCTGCCTGATGCAGGCGGCCGCGTCTGAGCTGGCCGCCCGGCAGCGGGCGATGAAGTCCGCCACCGACAACGCGCAAGACCTCATCGAGAAGTACACCCGAATTGCCAACCAGGCCCGTCAGGCCGGCATCACCCAAGAAATCAGCGAGATCGTCGGAAGCGCGAACGCGTTGGCCGACGCCAGTGCCGGGAGTGAGTGAGAACCAATGACTGTCACCGAAAGCATGGAGCAGGCGACGTCGGCCTCCGGCGGCGTCGGTCGCATCGCCCGAGTGATCGGACCCGTCGTCGACATCGAGTTCGCCACCAACGCGATGCCGGATATGTACAACGCGCTACACGTCGACGTCCAACTCGGCGACACCACGCGCACCCTGACCATGGAGGTCGCCCAGCACATCGGCGACGGCATGGTCCGGGCGATCTCGATGCAGCCGACCGACGGCCTGGTCCGCGGCGCCGAGGTGACCGACACCGGAGAGGCGATCTCGGTGCCGGTGGGCGACGTGACCAAAGGCCACGTCTTCAACACCATCGGCGACTGCCTGAACCTCAAGGACGGCGAGGAGCTCAACATCGAGGAGCGCTGGCCGATCCACCGGACCGCGCCCGCGTTCGACTCCCTCGAGTCGAAGACCGAGATGTTCGAGACCGGCATCAAGGTCATCGACCTGCTGACGCCGTACG
>JALDXR010000507.1:0-3279 GCA_032154865.1 Nocardioidaceae bacterium | reverse complement strand
TCCCGATCCCACCTGCGCACCTCCGGTCGAAGATCGGTGCCGTCGACCTGGAGGTTCTCGACGTCGCCCTGGAAGGTGCTGCGAGCGCCGTCGCAGCGCTGCTGGGGGCCGATGTTGGCCGCCTCGTGCACCACGCAGATCAGCTTGGTCGCGCCGAGCTCGTTGAACTTCTCCCCCGCGGCCTCACCGGCGAGGGTCTCGCTCTGACCGACGTGGGTGATGGCGCCGAACTGGGCCGACTGGTCCAGTCCGGAGTTGATCGTGACGACGGGGATCCCGGCGTCGACGGCCGACGTGACAGCCTCCCGCAAGCCGTCCGGGTCGGCCATCGAGACGACCAGGCCGTCGACCTCCTGAGACACCGCGGTGTCGATCAGCTCGGCCTGCCGTACGACGTCGTCGCTGGAGTTGTACTCGACCGCCACGTTGAGATCCTCGCCGGCCCGTTCGGCGCCGTTCTGCACGACCGTCCAGAATGCGTCGTCGGGAGCCCCATGCGTGACGACCGCGATCGTCAGGTCGGCCTCCTCCGAGGACTCGGCACCTTCGTCGTCCTGCCCCGTGCCGCTGCAGCCGGCGAGCACCAGCATCGTCGCGGCCAACGCTCCCGCCCACTTGAACGTCTTCATGGTGGGGTCTCCCCTCATTGAGTTGTGGAATCCTCACCGAGCGGTGGGGAAGTTGAACTGTGCGAGCGTGTCCTCGCTGACGTGCGGCCAGCGGCTCGTGACGACCTTGGCCCGGGTGTAGAACCGGACGCCTTCGGGACCATGGATGTGGTGGTCGCCGAACATCGAGTCCTTCCAGCCGCCGAAGGAGTGGAACGCCATCGGCACCGGGATCGGCACGTTGACGCCGATCATGCCGACGGTGACGTCGCGCTGGAAGCGTCGCGCCACCTCGCCCGAGTTGGTGAAGACCGCCGAGCCATTGCCGTACGGATTGGCGTTGACGAGCTCCAATGCGGCGTCGAGCGTCGGTACGCGCAACACGACCAGGACCGGCCCGAAGATCTCGTCGGTGTAGACGGTCATCTCCGGCGTGACGTTGTCGAGCAGGGTCGGTCCGACGAAGAACCCGTCGCGATGTCCTTCGACGGTGTGGCCGCGGCCGTCGACGACGACCTCGGCGCCGGCCGCCTCGCCCTCGCCGATGTAGCCGAGGACCCGGTCGAGAGCGGCGGCCGTGACCACCGGGCCCATCTGCGCGTCCGGGTGGTGGCCGGGTCCCACGCGCACCTGACGAGTGCGCTCGGCGACCTTCTCGACGAGCGGATCGGCCGCCTGTCCGACGGCGACGACGGCGGAGATCGCCATGCACCGCTGGCCGGCCGAGCCGTACCCGGCCGCGACGAGATGGTCGGCGGCGAAGTCGAGATCGGCGTCGGGCATCACGACCGCGTGGTTCTTCGCACCGCCGAGTGCCTGAACACGTTTGCCGGCCGCGGTCGCCCGGTCGTGGACGTAGCGCGCGATCGGCGTCGATCCGACGAACGACACGGCGTCGATGTCGTCATGGTCGAGGATGGCGTCGACCGCGACCTTGTCGCCGTGCACGACGTTGAAGACGCCGTCGGGCAGCCCGGCGTCGACATAGAGCTGCGCGACGAGCTCCGAGACGCCCGGATCGCGTTCGCTCGGCTTCAGCACGAACGTGTTGCCGCAGGCGATCGCGACCGGGTGCATCCACAGCGGCACCATGATCGGGAAGTTGAACGGCGTGATTCCGGCGACGACGCCGAGGGGCTGCCGGAACGAATGCGAGTCGACGCCGGTCGACACCTGGTCGGAGAACTCGCCCTTGAGCAACTGCGGGATGCCGCACACGAACTCGACAACCTCGCGGCCCCGCACGACCTCGCCCCGGGCGTCGTCGAGCGTCTTGCCGTGCTCCGACGAGATCAGCTTCGCCAGGTCGTCCTCGGCCAGCTCGAGCAGGTCGCGGAACGCGAACATGACCCGCGCCCGGGCGGTCACCGACGACTGGCTCCACGATCCGAAGGCCTCGCGCGCCGCCCGGACCGCGGCGTCGACGTCGTCCGGCGTGCCCAGTACGACTTGCGCCTGCGGTGCGCCCGCGGCCGGGTCGAAGACCTCCCCGTACCGGGGCGACTCACCGGCCACCTGCTTGCCGCCGATCCAATGCTGGATGGTCCTCATGACTCGTCACGCTCCCTCGCTGACGGCTCCAGATGGTGCCGCTGGTGCTGCTTGTGCTTCTCGTACTCCGCCCGAGCCTCTCGCGTCGAGTCGATCGTCGCGACTTCGGCCACCGGGACGTCCCACCACGCCGGACTGTCCGGCGCCGGCAGCATCGGATCGGTCTCGACGTGGACGACGGTGGTCCGGCTCGATGCGCGGGCCTTGTCGAGCGCGTCGGTCAGCTCGTCGATCGTTCGGACCGCGATCACCTCGGCACCGAGGCTGCCGGCGTTGGCTGCGAGGTCGACCGGCAGTCGATCGCCGTCGAAGCCGGACTCGGTGCGGTAGCGATAGGCGGCGCCGAACCGCTGCGAGCCGAGCGACTCCGACAGGGCACCGATCGACTGGAACCCGTGGTTCTGCACGAGCACCACGATCAGCTTCACGCCTTCGGCTACCGCCGTGACGAGCTCGCTGCTCATCATCAGGTAGGACCCGTCGCCGACCATGACGTAGATCTCGCGATCCTCGTCGGAGTCCAGGGCGGCGAGCTTGACGCCGAGGCCGCCGGCGATCTCGTAGCCCATGCAGGAGTAGCCGTACTCGACGTGGTAGCCCTTGCGGTCTCGCGTTCGCCACAGCTTGTGCAGGTCACCCGGCATCGAGCCGGCCGCACACACGACGACGTCCTGCGGCCGCGACGTCTCATTGACCACGCCGATCACCTCGGCCTGCGCCGGCAGCGGCTGATGACGCTCGTCGTAGGCCTGTTGCACGATGCCGTCCCACTCCCGGGCCAGGCGCACCGTCTCCTCGCGGTACGTCGCGTTGACGGTGTAGTCGCCGACGGCGCTCGCCAGGGCGCGCAGTCCCTCGCGGGCGTCGGAGACCAGCGGCAGAGCCGACAGCTTGTACGCGTCGAAGGCCGCCACGTTGACATTGACGAACCGTACGCCCTCGGCGGCGAAAGCGGTTCGCGACGCGGTCGTGAAATCGCTGTAGCGGGTGCCCACGCCGATCACGACGTCGGCCTGTTCGGCCAGCTGGTCGGCTGCCGTCGTGCCGGTGGCGCCGACCGCGCCGACCGCATGTGGATGGTCGAAGGGCAGCGATCCCTTGCCGGCTTGGGTCTCGGGGG
>JALDXR010000506.1:0-3294 GCA_032154865.1 Nocardioidaceae bacterium | reverse complement strand
GCGGCGGATCGGCGGGCTCAGTCGGAGTCGGGATGGCGACGCTTGAGGTAACGCTCGAACTCCCGCGCGATCGCCTCGCCACTGGCCTCGGGCAGATCGCTGCTGTCACGGGCGCGCTCCAGCGCCTCGACGTACTCGGCGATCTCCCCGTCCTCACGGGCCAGCTCGTCGACGGTCTCCTCCCACGCCCGAGCCTGCTCCTCCAGGTCGGCGACCGAGATCGACACGTCGAGCATGTCCTCGAGCCGGCTGAGCAGGGCCAGCGTCGCCTTGGGGCAGGGCGGTTGCGCGACGTAGTGCGGAACGGCCGCCCACAGTGACGCGCACGGGATGTCGCGCCGGGCGGCGGCGTCGGTGAACACGCCGGTGATCCCGGTCGGTCCCTCGTAGCGCGAGCGCTCGACGCCGAATCGCTCGGCGAGCTCGGGACCGCTGACGTGACCGGACAGCGGCACCGGCCGGGTGTGCGGGGTGTCCGCGAGGAGTGCGCCGAGGGTCACGATCAGCGAGGCCCCGACCTGGTCGGCCGTGTCGAGCAGCTCGGTGCAGTACTGCCGCCACCGCATGTTGGGCTCGATGCCCCGGACCAGCAGCAGATCGCGCTCGGAGCCGAGCGGACGCGCCGCGTAGAGCCGGGTCGTCGGCCAGGTGATGACCCGGTCGTCGTTGTCGTCGTAGGCGATCGTGGGCCGGTTGACCTGGTAGTCGTAGTAGTCGTCGGGATCGATCTCACCGATGAGTACGGCGCCCCATTCGTCGATGAGGTGATCGACGACACCGGTCGCCGACTCTCCGGCGTCGTTCCACCCTTCGAACGCGGCGATCATCACCGGATCGACCAGCGAGGGCGCGGGCTCGAACTCTGAGGTCACCTCTCCAGCCTAGGGCCCGGGTGGTCGCCGCCCACAAACGTCGACACTCCCGAGCCCTCGCGCTTGGGTCCGCCCACCGATCACCATCCGTTCCGAGGACCGGAACGACTGCCCAGGGTGTGGACGGCGGGTGGTTAGTCTGACAAGACATGCCGCAGCCCGCGAGCCGATCGGAGGCCTCTCTGTGACCAGCAACCCCAGCCTGCGCCACGCACTCACCGAGCGCGTCGTGGTGGGGGACGGTGCCATGGGCACGATGCTGCAGCAGTACGACCTCACGCTGGACGACTTCGACGGCCACGAGGGCTGCAACGAGATCCTCAACGTCACCCGCCCCGATGTCGTCACGGGCATCCACGACGCCTACTTCGACGCCGGCGCCGACTGCGTCACGACCAACACGTTCGGCGCCAACCTCGCCAACCTCGCGGAGTACGGCATCGAGGACCGGATCGAGGAGCTCGCCGAGGCCGGTGCGCGGCTGGCCCGCGAGGCCGCGGATCGCCAGTCGACCGAGGACGGTCCCCGATGGGTCCTGGGATCGGCCGGACCGGGCACCAAGCTCCCGACGCTCGGCCATGTCTCTTACGCCGAGCTGCGTGATGCCTACGAATCCCAGGCCCGCGGCATGATCGCCGGCGGAGCCGACGCCATCGTCGTCGAGACCGCCCAGGACCTGCTGCAGGCCAAGGCCGCGATCCTCGGCATCAAACGAGCGCTGACCGCCGCCGACTCCGACCTGCCCCTGATCGCCCATGTGACGGTCGAGACCACCGGCACGATGCTGCTCGGCACCGAGATCGGCGCGGCCCTGACCGCCCTCGAGCCACTGGGCATCGACGCGATCGGCCTCAACTGCGCCACCGGCCCGACCGAGATGAGCGAGCACCTGCGCTACCTGTCGCGGCACGCGACCGTACTGCTCGGCTGCATGCCCAACGCCGGGCTCCCGCAGCTCTCTGCCGACGGGGCGGTCTACCCACTCACGCCGGAGCAGCTGGCCGATGCTCACGAGACGTTCGTCCGCGAGTACGGGCTCAACCTCGTCGGCGGCTGCTGCGGGACGACGCCGGAGCACATCCGGCAGCTCGTCGATCGGGTGCGCGGGATGACGCCGCGGGAGCGCGACCCGAAGCCCGAGCCCGGAGTGTCGTCGCTCTACCAGCACGTGCCGTTCCGGCAGGACACGTCGTACCTGTCGATCGGAGAGCGGACCAACGCCAACGGCAGCAAGGCGTTTCGCGAGGCGATGCTCGCCGACCGATGGGACGACTGCGTCGACATCGCGCGGGCCCAGATCCGCGACGGTGCACACCTGCTCGACCTCTGCATCGACTACGTCGGCCGCGACGGCGCCGCCGACATGCAGACGGCCGCGTTCCGGCTCGCGACGTCCTCGACGCTGCCGATCGTGCTCGACTCCACCGAGCCGGCCGTCCTGCGCACCGGGCTGGAGCACCTGGCCGGCCGGTGCCTGATCAACTCGGTCAACTACGAGGACGGCGACGGCCCCGACTCGCGCTTCGCCAAGGTGATGCCGCTGGCCAAGGAGCACGGCGCCGCCGTCGTCGCCTTGACGATCGACGAGGAGGGCCAGGCCCGCACCGCCGAGTGGAAGGTACGCGTCGCCGCTCGGCTCATCGAGGACCTGACGACAAACTGGGGGATGCGGGTCGACGACATCATGATCGACTGCCTGACGTTCCCGATCGCGACCGGCCAGGAGGAGACCCGCCGCGACGCACTCGAGACGATCGAGGCGATCCGCGAGGTCAAGCGTCGCTACCCAGACGTGCAGACGACGCTTGGCGTGTCCAACGTGTCCTTCGGCCTGAACCCGGCGGCCCGGGTGGTGCTCAACTCGGTCTTCCTCCACGAGGCGGTCGAGGCCGGGCTCGACTCGGCCATCGTGCATGCGGCCAAGATCCTGCCGCTGTCGCGGATTCCGGACGACCAGCGCGAGGTCGCGCTCGACCTGGTCTACGACCGGCGCCGCGAGGGCTACGACCCGCTGGCCAAGCTTCTCGACGTGTTCGCCGACGTCAGCGTGGCCGACGCCAGGGCCGACCGGGCCGCCGAGCTCGCCGCGCTGCCACTTGCCGAGCGGCTGCAGCGCCGGATCATCGACGGCGAGGGCAACGGCCTGACCGACGACCTCGACACCGCGATGGCCGAGGGCCGTGGTGCGCTCGACATCGTCAACGAGGACCTGCTGGCCGGCATGAAGGTCGTCGGTGACCTGTTCGGCGCCGGCGAGATGCAGCTGCCGTTCGTGCTCCAGTCGGCCGAGACGATGAAGACGGCCGTCGCCTACCTTGAGCCCCACATGGAGAAGACCGACGAGGCGGGCAAGGGCACCATCGTCCTGGCCACCGTCAAGGGCGACGTCCACGACATCGGCAAGAACCTCGTCGACATCATC
>JALDXR010000505.1:0-3297 GCA_032154865.1 Nocardioidaceae bacterium | reverse complement strand
GCGCTGACCCGGATCGACTCGCGCACCGGCACGCCGTACGACGTCTCCGGCCACTTCATCTGGATCGGCGAGCGGACCCGGCAGCTCGACGGCGCGCATGTGGAGCTGCTGTCGAAGGTGCGCAACCCGATCGGCGTCAAGCTCGGCCCGACGACGACCCCGGACGACGCGATCGCGCTGGCCGAGCGGCTCGACCCGGATCGCGAGCCGGGTCGGCTGACCTTCATCACGCGACTCGGCGCCGGCAAGGTCCGCGACGTGCTGCCGGCGTTGATCGAGAAGGTGACGGCGGCCGGGATCCAGGTGAGTTGGGTCTCGGACCCGATGCACGGCAACACCTACGAGACCAACGGCTACAAGACGCGCAACTTCGACGACGTGATCGACGAGGTGCGTGGCTTCTTCGAGGTGCATCGCGCGCTCGGCACCTGGCCCGGTGGGCTGCACATCGAGCTGACCGGCGACGACGTCACCGAGTGCGTCGGCGGCGGCGCCCAGCTGTCGCCCGACGACCTGGTCAGCCGCTACGAGTCGGTCTGCGATCCGCGGCTCAACCGGGCCCAGGCTCTGGAGCTGGCGTTCCTCGTCGCGGGGATGCTGGGCGAGCGCTGATCCGGCCGCGACGCGACCCTCGTACGCTGTCGGCATGGAGCCTGATCAGCATGGCCGTACCCACCGGCTCGAGATGGCCGACCAGACGCTGCGCGAGTGGGATGCCACCATCCTCGCCGTCGACCCGGAGCAGGGGATCGTGCTCGACCGGTCGGCGTTCTACCCCGGCGGTGGCGGCCAGCCGCCCGACCACGGCGTCCTGCTCTGGGGTGGCGTCCAGACCCGGATCGTCGGTGTACGCAAGGGCGACGAGCTCTACCTGATCCCGCACGAGGACGATCCGCTGCCGTCGGTCGGCACGGCCGTACGCGGTGCGGTCGAGGACGATCGGCGCTCGATGCTGATGCGGACGCACTCGGGGCTGCATGTGCTTGCGGGCGTGGTGTTCCGCGACTTCGGCTGCCTCGTCACCGGCGGCAACATGGAGCCCGGCACAGCCCGGATGGACTTCAACCTGCCGACCGTGCCGGAGGGCTTCAAGGCCCATGTCGAGGAGGCGATCAACACCGAGGTCGGCGCCGACCGGGCCATCCAGGTGTCGATGATGAAGCGCGACGAGGCGTTCGAGATCCCCGACATCATCCGGACCGCGACCAACCTGGTGCCACCCGAGGTCGAGGTCGTACGCATCGTCGACATCGTCGGTCTCGACACTCAAGCCGACGCCGGTACGCACGTCGCGTCGACCCGCCAGATCGGCCGGGTCGAGGTCGCCAAGGTCGAGAACAAGGGCAAGGGCTTCCGGCGGGTTCGGATCCGGCTGCCGGACTGAGTTCGCGCCCACTGGCGGTAGCGATATTGCGAAACACACCCGGCGTGTCTCGCAATATGCCTACCCCCAGTGGGCGGTGGCTCTAGGCTGGCCCGCGAACTCGCGACGGAGGGGACGGGGCATGGCCAGGGCGTCTGAACGGCTCGCGTACGCCATCGACCTGCT
Organism: Nocardioidaceae bacterium; assembly: GCA_032154865.1. Taxonomy (GTDB): domain Bacteria; phylum Actinomycetota; class Actinomycetes; order Propionibacteriales; family Nocardioidaceae; genus DATFRX01. The sequence goes on along the minus strand of JALDXR010000505.1, from coordinate 1,748 downwards.
CGACGTGCAGCCGGGCGACCGCGTACTGGAGCTCGGCTGCGGCCACGGCGTCGCGGTGTCACTCGTCTGCGAGCGGCTGCTTGGCGGCACCATCACGGCCATCGACCGCTCCCCGAAGATGATCGCCGCGGCTCGGCAGCGCAACGCGGCGGATGTCGAGGCCGGGACGGTGACGCTCCTCCAGACGTCGCTGGACGCGGCCGACTTCGGCGACGCCCAGTTCGACAAGGTCTTCGGCGTCCACTTCCCTCCGTTGCTGCGCGGCGATCCGGCTGGCGGGCTCAGCGTCATCCGGAGCTGTCTGGCGCCTGGCGGCACCGTGCACGTGATCTTCCAGCCGTTCACGGCGGACCAGGCCGAGGCCACCGTCGAGCGGATCAGGTCGGCGTTCGGCGCGAACGGATTCCACGTCCAGGACGTCGACCGCAGGGCCGCGTCGCCGGCGCCGGTCGTCAGCGTCGCGGCCGGCCTCGCGGACTAGGGCGTGTCTCCCTATCCCGCAGCCTGCTGCGCGGTCCCTGGCGGGCGCCTCGTTGCGTTGTCGTCGCTCGACGCACAAACCCAGTGCGCCTTCGCTCCTCCGCCTTGCGAGGCATCCCGCCAGAAACCGCTCGCGACGGCCGAGGATAGGAGACACGCCCTAGCGGACGACGTCGTAGACCAGCTTCTGCACACCGTTGCGGTAGGACTCGCTCTCGGCCATGGCGAGCATGGTCTTGTCCTTGTCGGTGGCGCTGAACAGCCGCTTGCCGGCACCGAGCAGGGTCGGGAACACCAGCAGGTGATAGCGGTCGACCAGCCCGGCATCGGCGAGGTTGCCACCGAGCGTGGCGCTGCCGTGGACGATGATCGGACCGCCGTCGGTCTCCTTCAACGCCGCGACCTCATCGAGCGACCGAAGGAGGTTGACCTCGCCCCAGCCGGGCTGGACCTCCGTCAGGGTGGCCGACACGACGTACTTCGGCATCGCCGCGTAGCCGGCGAACTCCTCCATCTGCGGCCACACCGGCGCGAACGCTTCGTAGCTGACCCGGCCGAGCATCAGCGCCCCGGCCTCCTCCTGCTCCCGGCCCTTGATCTCGTACGCCTCGGGGACGAACTCGATGTCCTTGAAGGTCCAGCCGGTGTTGCGATAGCCGGTCTCGCCCCCGGGCGCCTCCATGACGCCGTCGAGGGATACGAAGGCCGTGACGATCAGGGTGCGCACCTGTCCTCCTCGGGTTGGCCGTGGTGTTGGCCAGGCTAGCCTCCCGCGTGTTCCGAGTACTGTCGAAACGACGGCGCCGTTGGTTCGACAATCGTCGAAGAAATTCTGTTGGCGAGCGACGTGGCCGCAATTCTTGCGCAGGTCGAGGGTTCCGCTACCTGACTTCGCGGGCCAGAATGGCGCCCATGCGCCCGCGACCTCTTCTCGTCTCTGCCCTGACCATTCCGCTCGTAGCCGGACTCGCGCTGACGGCCGGCACCGGACCGGCGAACACCGCTCCGACCGGAGCGGCTCCGGCAGCGGTCGAGCCCCCGACGTGTCCGGTTGACGTCGCCAACGGCATGACGCAGCCGAAGTACGCCTTCAACCAGGCCATCGAGCAAGAGGTGTGGATCGAGACCTCGCTCGACACCGACCACAACGGTGAGCCCGACCGGGTTGCCGTCCTCATCTCGCGGCCGCGGGAGACCGAGACGCTCGGCTGTGACGTCCCGGTCGTCTTCGAGCACAGCCCGTATCGCAAGGACGTCTGGGGCGACGT
>JALDXR010000504.1:0-3300 GCA_032154865.1 Nocardioidaceae bacterium | reverse complement strand
CCGTCGGTGTAGTCGATCATCGGCCAGTTCACCAGCGTAAGGTCACTAGTGAGGTAGCCCGGGAGGAAGCTGCGCCGGTCGGCGATCCGGCGAAACGCCCACAGCTCGTAGTCGCCGCCCATCCGACGATGGTCGACCTCGGTCGCTGCCGGATCGGCCGGGCTCGGCTCGAACGTACGCGTCAGCGTCTCGCCCGTGCGAGGCACCGGCGCGGTGAACGACAGCAGTGGCCCCGGCCACCCGGGCGGCACGTGAGTCCGCCAGTGGTCGTACGACGCCGGTCGGTCGATCGTGCGGTCGGCGTCGGCCTGGTGGTCGAGCGCGAAACACCACGACACGGCCTGCATGTTCAGGGGCTGGACCGAGTCGGCCGCGTGGGGTTCGCCGGTCTGTGCCCCGGATTCAGCGCCGGTGACGTGCTCGGCACCGGCCAAGGGCAGCAGCTCGCCGGTCTCGGTGGCGTCGAGGACGAACGGCGCCACGATCGTGACCTGCTCCCCGTCCGGCCGCTCCAGCGTGACGGCGTCGACCCGATCGCCGTCCACCGCCACGGCGACCGGGCAATGTTCGAGGAGCACCCGCAGCCGGTCCGAGCTGCGAGCCGCCGCGAGCAGGCCGTCGATCACGGCGACACCGGCCCGCGGCTCGACGCAGAGCCGGCTCACCGCGCCGCGACCGGGGTTCAGGTACGGATCCGCCCGGGCCGACTCGCTGAGCGGGTACCAACGCCGGTAGTACGCCCGCAGACCGTCTCGCAACCGCCGATACCGCGCGGTGCAGCCGAACTGCTCGATCCAGGGATGCTCGTCGGGCGGAACGGCCTGCGATGTCAGCTGACCGCCCAGCCAGTCGCTCTCCTCGGTCAGCACGACGGTGCGCCCCGCGCTCGTGGCGGCCAGCGCCGCGGCGACGCCACCCAGTCCCCCGCCGACGACCAGCACGTCCCCCCGAATCTCGGTCTCCATCGGCCGGGACGTTACAGCCCCGCACGCCCTCCGCGGCAGCGTCCACTAGGTTGGGGCGGGATGGTTGCTCGCATTCCGATACTCGACGTGGCGCCAGTCATCGACGCTGGGCGCTATCCAGCGAAGGCAGTGGTGGACGAGCCGTTCACGGTGTCGGCCACCGTTATCCGCGACGGCCACGACCGTCTCGGCGCCGGCGTCGTACTCTACGACCCGGACGGTACACCCCGGCCGCCGATTCCGATGCACCCGACGGGCCAGCCGGATCGCTACGCCACCACCGTCCGCGCCGACCGGGAAGGGTCCTGGGCGTTCCGCATCGAGTCGTGGAGCGATCCGTACGCCACCTGGCGACACGTCGCCGAGATCAAGATCGACGCCGACGTCGACGTCGAGTTGATGCTTACCGAGGGCGCCTTGCTGCTGGCCCGGGCGGCTCGCAAGCTCCGGCGGACCGAGTCGATGGACAAGGCCGTACTTCGCGACGCGGTCACCGCCCTGCGCGACACGGCGCGGCCGGTGCCGGCCCGCCTCGCCGCCGGCACCTCCGACGAGGTACGCGAGGTCTTCGAGCGTCAACCGGTCCGCGACCTGCTCAGCCGCTCGGCCAAGTACCCCTTCTTCGTCGACCGGCAGCGCGCGCTCTACGGATCCTGGTACGAGTTCTTCCCCCGGTCGGAGGGTGTCACGGTCGACGACGCGGGTGTAGTCCGCGGCGGCAACCTCCGCACGGCCGCCAAGCGGCTGGACGCCATCGCCGAGATGGGCTTCGACGTCGTCTATCTCCCACCGATCCACCCGATCGGCCGGATCAACCGCAAGGGGCCCAACAACACCTTGGTCGCCGGCCCCGACGACCCCGGATCGCCGTGGGCCATCGGTTCGGCCGAGGGCGGCCACGACGCCATCCACCCCGACCTCGGCACGATCGAGGACTTCGACGCCTTCGTCGCGCGCGCCGAGTCGCTGGGTCTCGAGGTCGCTCTCGACCTGGCGCTCCAGTGCGCTCCGGACCATCCGTGGGCGGCCGAGCATCCGGAGTGGTTCAACCGTCGCGCCGACGGCAGCATCGCCTACGCCGAGAACCCGCCCAAGAAGTACCAGGACATCTACCCGCTCAACTTCGACAACGACTTCGAAGGCCTCTATGCAGAGGTGCTCCGGGTCGTCCGCCACTGGATGGACCACGGCGTACGCGTCTTCCGGGTCGACAACCCGCACACCAAGCCGGTGATGTTCTGGGAGCAACTGCTCGCGGAGATCCAGACCACCGACCCGGACGTCGTCTTCTTGTCGGAGGCGTTCACGAGGCCGGCGATGATGCGGGCGCTGGCCATGGTGGGCTTCCAGCAGAGCTACACGTACTTCACCTGGCGCAACACCCGATCGGAGCTGGAGCCCTACCTCTACGAGCTGGCCCACGAGACCAGCCACCTGCTCCGGCCCAACCTGTTCGTCAACACGCCGGACATCCTGACCGAGTATCTGCAGTACGGCGGGCCGGCCGCGTTCCGGATCCGCGCGACGATCGCGGCGACCGCCTCGCCGAGCTGGGGCGTCTACTCGGGCTTCGAGCTCTACGAACACGTCGCGGTCCGTCCCGGGAGCGAGGAGTACCTCGACTCGGAGAAGTACCAGATCCGGATCCGTGACTGGGATCAGGCGGCCACCTGGTCGCTGGCGCCGCACCTCACCCGGCTCAACGAGATCCGGCGCGAGCATCCGGCCCTCCAGCATCTGCGCAACCTGTCCCTGCACGGCAGCGACAACGACCAGATCAGCTGCTGGTCGAAGCGCCATGTGGACCCGGACGGCCGCGAGGACCTGCTGATCATCGTCGTCAACCTCGATCCCCACAACGTCCACGAGTCGACCGTGCATCTGGACATGCCGGCGCTCGGCCTCGACTGGCACGAGGTCTTCCGCGTCCACGACCTCCTCACCGACCAGACGTGGCAGTGGGGACAGCACAACTACGTTCGACTCGACCCGGCTCACCAACCCGAGCACATCCTGACCGTCCGGAAAAACGCCCGATGACCGAGACCCCGTCATGACCGAATCCGAACATCAGATCAGGCCCGAGAGCGACGACCCCAACTGGTTCAAGCGGGCCGTCTTCTACGAGGTACTCATCCGCTCCTTCAAGGACTCCAGCGGCGACGGCGTCGGCGACTTACGCGGCCTGGCCGAGCGGCTCGACTATCTGGCCTGGCTCGGCGTCGACTGCCTGTGGCTGCCGCCGTTCTTCCCGTCACCGCTGCGCGACGGGGGCTACGACGTGTCGGACTACACCGACGTCGCCGAGGACATCGGCACCATCGACGACTTCAAG
>JALDXR010000503.1:0-3307 GCA_032154865.1 Nocardioidaceae bacterium | reverse complement strand
GTCGCCGTCGTCGTCGCCGCCAGGCCGCATGTGTGACCAGATCTCCTTGCACTCCGGACACACCGGATAGCGCTTCGGATCACGGCTCGGCACCCAGACCTTGCCGCACAAGGCGACGACTGGAGTGCCCTCGATCATGGCAGCGGTGAGCTTGGCCTTGGGTACGTAGTGCGAAAAGCGCTCGTGATCACCGTCGTCGGTCACCGGCTGAGTACGGCGATCCTCGACGGTTTGAGTGCCGGGGCTGCGCATGATGCCCATCAGACGAAGTCTAGACAGCCGACGGCTCACCTGCCATCAGCCCAGGCCGGCAACGGTCGCCGTCGCGTATTCGCCTTCGCCGGGAGTTCTGAAAAGATGTCGCCATGGCGCTGTGGCTGACAACCGATGCGGATGCTAACCGACTGCTCGAGACCGACCCGTTCGCACTGCTCGTGGGCATGACCCTGGATCAGCAATACCCCATGGAGGCGGCGTTCGCCGGCCCGAAGAAGATCGCCGACCGGATGGACGGATTCGACATCCGCAAGATCGCCGCGGCCGACACCAGCGAGTTCGAGGAGCTGTGCGCGACGCCGCCGGCGATCCATCGGTACGGCCGCTCGATGGCCCGCCGGGTGCAGACGCTGGCCCGTACCATCATCGACGACTACGACGGCGACACCGCGGCGATCTGGACCCGCGACAAGCCCACCGCTGCCGAGGTCTTCCGCCGGCTCAAGGCGCTCCAGGGCTGGGGGGACCAGAAGTGCAAGATCTTCATCGCGCTGCTGGGCAAGCAGCTCGGCGTGCAGCCGTACGGCTGGCGCAAGGCCGCCGGCGACTACGGACAGAAGAACTCCCATCGCTCGATCGCCGACGTGACCGGTCCCGAAACGCTTCAAGAAGTACGTTCCTTCAAGAAGGCACACAAAGCAGCCGCCAAGAAGAGCTGACCGACGCATCGACCAGGACTTTCGACCCGGGGGACTCAGGTCCGACAGCAGATCAGATCCGGCGCCGCTGCCGAGATGCTGGTGCGCCGATACCTCCTCGATCTTCGAAGGACTCAGCATGCACAAGATCGTCCGGCTGACCGCCAGTGGTGCGGCGGGCCTCGCCCTTGCCCTCGGCAGCCTCGTTGTCGCGACATCGCCGGCCGCGGCGGCGCAAGACACACCGCGCTGCGTCACGAAGAAGGAATATCGCAAGGTCCACAAAGGCATGACCAAGAAGCGGGTTCACCGGATCTTCGACACCAGGGGTCGGCGGGATGCGTTCGCCCAGAGTGGTGGCCACACCGCTGAGATCCGCAGCTACCGTACGTGCAGCCGGTTCAGCGCGGTCTCGATCAGCTACGGCGACGGCCGCCTCGACGGCAAGTCGGCGGTCTGGGTCAGCAGCTGACCGAGGCGATCACGGTCCGTGGGTCGATCCGCGACGAGGGTGCGGTCGGCGCATGCCGCCGGATGTGCGGGGTACCGTCCGGGTATGAGCGATCCCAGAATCGACGCGACCACCGGCGGCACGAACCGGTGGACGAAGGAGCCGCCGACGCCGGGCGAGGATCCGCGCGAGATCGACCAGGAGCGCACCGACCCCGACATCGCCGAGCACGAGCAGGCCCATCGGCAGATCACCCACGCCGAGCAGGAGACCGGGTCCGAGATGGGGACGTCGTCCACGACCTACGACGCGACCGACAACCGCTGACCGACCGGCGGGGGCTGCGGTATCGAGCTCATGTCGCTGGACGACTTCGCCAGGGCGACCGACTACCAGGTCGAAATCTCCGGCTTCTGATCCGGCACCGCCGCGACGAGTGACCGCCGGGTGGCGCTGCGGGGCGGGCGGGCCGGTTGACTTGTTCGAACGTGTGTTCGATGATGAGGAAATGGGTGGGACAGTCTCGGTCCTTCGCCAGCCGGCCGACGGTCGACTGGCGGCGCGACCGCGACGTGCCCCGGCCGATCCGAGTGAACGTGGTGGCAACCGTACGCTCGACACCTCGCCGGCCCTCGCCGACCTGCTGCCGGGCGGCGCCTTGCGCGCGGGAGCGACGTACTCGGTCACCGGGTCCACCGCCCTGACGATGGCCCTGCTGGCCGGTCCGTCGGAGGCCGGCGCCTGGTGTGGTGTGGTCGGCATGCCGGGGTTCGCCGCGGCGGCCGGAGCCGACCTGGGCATCGACCTGAGCCGTCTGGTGTTCGTGCCCGATCCCGGCACCCGATGGCTGAGCGTGGTCGGCGCGTTGATCGACGCCCTCACTGTGGTGGTGGTCCGCCCGCCGACGGCCGTCCGCGACGCCGAAGCGGCCCGGATCGCGGCTCGCCTGCGGCAGCGGGAGGCGGTGCTCGTCAGCTGTGGACCCTGGCCGCGCTGCGAAGCCCAGCTGACCGTCACCGAGAGCAACTGGCTCGGCGTCGGGCCGGGCCACGGCCACCTGATCGCCCGGCAGACCACGATCGCCTCGACGGGCCGTGGCACGGCGGTCCGGCCGCGTCACACCAGGTTGTGGCTGCCCGATCCCGACGGCGCGGTACGCGTGATCGAGGAGGCTGCGACCGCCGCTGACACCACACCCGCCTGGGTCCGAGAAGCGGTGGGGTGAAAACGATGCGGACGCTGGCGGTGTGGTGTCCGGACTGGCCGGTGACGGCGGCCGGACGCGCGGCCGGCTGCCCGTCGGAGGCTCCGATCGCGGTGCTCGACCGGGGCCGTGTCCTGGCCTGCTCGGCCACCGCCCGGCACGAAGGAGTCCGGCGCGGGCTTCGTAGTCGCGATGCCCAGTCCCGCTGCCCGGAGCTGGTCGTGCTGCCCTACGACCCGGCCCTCGACGCCCATGCCTTCGAACCCATCGTGACCGCGGTGGAGGCGATGACACCCGGCGTCCAGGTCATCCGCCCGGGCACCTGCGCGATCCGGGCTCGAGGACCGAGCCGCTACTACGGTGGCGAGACCGCGGCCGGCAAGGCCGTGGCCGACCGGCTGGCCGACCTCCACCTTCCGAACTGCCGGATCGGGATCGCCGACGGGCCGTTCGCGGCCGAGCAGGCGGCTCGGGCGGCGATCCGCGGTGACGACCGGATCCGAGTGATCCCGGACGGGGCGGCGGCAGGGTTTCTCGCTCCGCTGCCGGTCGAGGTTCTCGGTCAACCCGACCTCGCCAGCCTGCTGCGGCGGCTGGGGCTGCGCACCCTGGGCGCCTTCGCCACGCTCTCCCCCACCGACGTGCTGGCCCGGTTCGGGCCGGAGGGGGCGTTCGTCCACCGACTGGCCTGCGGCCTGGACGGCCAGCCCGTGGTGGCGCGGCAGCCGCCGCCGGAGC
>JALDXR010000502.1:0-3314 GCA_032154865.1 Nocardioidaceae bacterium | reverse complement strand
GGCTGCCGCTGATCGCCGAGGCCGTGGACGGAGGGGTGCCGCTGCTCGTCGACGGTGGGGTCCGACGCGGCACCGACGCGGCGAAGGCGATGGCGCTGGGCGCCGATGCCGTGGCGATCGGCCGCCCGGTCCTGTGGGGCCTGGCCACCGCGGGCGAGGCCGGCGTACGGCGGGTGCTCGAGCTGCTGCGTACCGAGCTCAGCAACGCCATCACACTGCTCGGGGCCGACTCACCGGCCGGGCTGACACGCGACCAGGTCGAGCCGTGAAGGTCATCGGCGTCGGTGTCGGGCGCACCGGGACACTCTCGCTGAAAGCCGCGCTGGAGCGCCTCGGGTATGGCCCGTGCTTCCACGGCCGGCACGTCCTCGACCATCCGGACCGGCTCTCGATGTGGGAGGCGGCCGCCGCGGGCGACCAGGTCGACTGGGCGGCGCTGCTCGAGGGCTACACGTCGACCGTCGACTGGCCGGGCGCCGCCTTCTGGCGTCAGCTGACGGCGGCCTTCCCAGCGGCACCGGTCATCCTGACCATCCGCGACTCGCAGGGCTGGTACGACAGCGTCCGTCGCACGATCTTCACGATGTTCGGTTACGGGCCGCCGGACGAGCGGGTGTCACGGGCCCGGGAGCTCGTGCCGGGTCTCGACGTCTTCACCGCGTTTCATCGCCGGATGATCTGGGACGGCTTCTTCGACGGCCGCTTCGCCGACCGCGACTACGCGATCAGCGTCTACGAGACCCACAACGCCGCCGTGATCCGTGACGTGCCACCCGATCGGCTGCTCGTGACGACTCCGGACGGCGGCTGGAGGCCGGTGTGCGACTTCCTCGGCGTGCCGGTCCCGGACGAGCCCTATCCGCACCTCAATGATCCGGACATGTTCTGGACCCGCGTCGAGGCGCGAATCACCGAATCGCAGCAATGAGCGCAGCCTTGTCCGGCTTGCCGCTCGCACTCATGGGTACGTCTCGCGTCACCGTGATCGAGCTGGGCACACTGTTGCGGCTCAAGCGCCGGCGTACCAGGCCGGTCAGCTGCTGGACATCGGGCCGCCCGTCGCCGATCGGGACGACGAACGCGTGGATCGCCTCGCCGGTCGCCGGATCGGGCGCGCCGACCACGTACGCCTGGGCGACCGCGGGATCCTCGGTCAGCACACGCTCGATGGCGCCCGCATAGCAGACCTCCGCGTTGACCATGATCACGTCACGGGCCCGTCCAGTCAGGTAGAGATAGCCCTGTTCATCGACATGTCCGAGGTCGCGGGTCCGGATCCAGCCGTCGGACAGGACCTCACGCGTCTGCTCCGGATCGTTCCAGTAGCCGGCCATCTGGTGCGGGCTGCGCACGCAGATCTCGCCCTCCCTTATCGACACCTCCACCGCCGGCAGGGGGCGGCCGACCGAAGCCTGATGGCCGTCGACGACATCGTCCGGGGTCAGCATGGCGATCACACCGGCCTCGCCCTGCCCGTACCCCTGCCACACGATCGGACCGATCCGATCCGTCGCCGCGCGAAGCAGATTGGGGCTGGCCGGGGAGCCGCCGAGTAGCAGCGCCCGCAGACTGCGCAGGTCGGCGTTCGTCTCCAGCAGTTGTTGCAACAGCGCCGGCGGCATCAGGGTGGCGGTGACGCGATTCCGCTCGATCGCCTCGGCAAAGGTGAGCCCGGCGGGAAGGACCGCCGTGCCACCGACGACGAGACAGCGGCCCAGGAAGGTGAACATCACCGGGCTGGCGAAGCTCTCCCGGATCAGACAACGCTCGAAGTGGCTCAGCAGCCGCGCCAGCACCGGCGCCCACCGATCAGGCCGGTAGGCCAGGCCGATCGCCCGGTAGGTGTGCGCGCAGGCCTTGGGCTGTCCGGTGCTCCCGCTGGTAAAGGTCAGTCGCGCGATCTCGTCGGGCTTGGCCAGCTCCGGCAGGTCACCACTGTCGGCACTGGCCAGCAGATCCTCCAAGTCGAGCGCGGCCTGGCCGGCAGGCTGGTCCGCGATCGCGACGTCGAGCCGGCCCAAGGCGTCGGCCCGCTGCTGCGCGCCCCAGCCCGGTCGGATCGGTGCCACGACGCATCCGAGGCAGTGTGCGGCCAGCTGCGCCGCATAGGCCTCCGGGGTCTGCGAGAGCACCATGCCGACGCTCGTGCCCGGACCGAGGCCGGCCCGCTGCATACCCGCCGCGAGACGACGGACCATCGCAAGCAGCTCACCGTACGAGACCGAGCGCGGACCTGCCTCGATCGCGGTCCGGGTCGGGGTACGCCGCAGCGCGGCCACGACGGTCGAGGGGAAGACACCGGCCATGTTGGGTGATACGGCCAGAAACCCGCCGAGGATTGGGCAGAGCCGGAACGCGATCGAGGGCGGGACCGCATCAGCCGGCGGCCTGCGTACGGTGTCGCCTCGTCGTCTGCTGCAGCGTGTCGATCATGACCTGGGCCGACGACGCGGGATAGGCGTCGTCGGGCCTAGCCACCCAGATCCGGCGGACCGGCGCCGGCGATCTGATCTCCCGGACCCGGACGCGGGACGGAGCCCGGGTCGTGGCGAGGCCGGGCAGCACCGCGATGCCGAGGTTCGCGGCGACGAGCGCCTGGATGCCGACGTAGTCGTCGGAGGTCAGCGCCACGTTCGGTTCGAATCCGGCGTCGCGGCAGGCCTGGCGCACGATGCGGAACCAGCCACTCGCCGCGCTACCGCCGATCCAGGTCTCGTTCGACAGGTCGCTGAGCGAGATCGTCGCGTCCTTCCCGGCCAGACGGTGCGCCCGCGGCAGGACGGCGCGGAAGGGGTCGTCGAAAAGGGGGATCCGCTCGAAGTCCCCCGAAGCCACGTCGGGCAATGCCTCGTGTCCGTAGACGATGGCGAGGTCGATCTCGCCGTCGTCGAGCCGCCGAAGTAGCTGCGGCATGTGATCGTCCACGACGCCGAGCGTGACCGTCGGCACCCGCTGTTTGAAGGCGGCCAGTGCGGGCGGCACGAAGGTGGCGAGAGCGGTGGGGAAGGCGCCCAGCCGCACTCGGCCGCGTCGTCGGCCGGCTACGGCCGCCAGGTCCTGCTCGGCGGCGTCCAGCCGGGTCAGCACGACGCGCGTGTGGCGCACCAGTGCGATGCCGGCCTCGGTCAGCTGTGGCGGCCGGCTCGTGCGGTCGACCACCGCCATGCCGACCGTGCGTTCCAGCGCCGAGATGTGCTGGCTGACGGCCGACTGCGTCATCTCCAGGCTCGCCGCCGCGGCCGAGAACGAGCCGCGATCGGCAACCTCGGCCAGCACCTGCAGACGCCGTACCTGGGGAATTAGCTCCACTAATG
>JALDXR010000501.1:0-3322 GCA_032154865.1 Nocardioidaceae bacterium | reverse complement strand
ATCTTCGACTTCGCGATCGCCGGGTTCGTGCTCGGGATCAGCATCCTCGCGATCGTCTCGGCACTGCTCCAGCTCGTCCAGTCGAAGATGATGTTGCCGCAGACCAAGCCCGAGGACGACGACCCGAACACCCGGATCCAGCGCCAGACGATGCTGCTGCTGCCGCTCATCTCGGTCGCCTACGGTGGGTTCCTGCCGGCCGGGCTGTTCATCTACTGGATCACGGCGACGATCTTCTCGATCGCCCAGCAATATCTCATCGTCGGTTGGGGCGGGATGTTCCCGCTGTTCGGCTGGACACCCCGATTCGCCGCGTCGCTCCACCAGGCATGGCGGTCCGCCGACTGGCTCGACGCGGCGCGGCGCCGGGACGCCGACGAAGCGGCTCGGCGGATGAAGCAGATCATGACCGAGACACATCGCGTGGCCCTCGCAACGGTCGCGCGCGTCCCTTCGGTCGCCGAGGCAGCGGTCCAGTTCCCCTGAGCGTCGGGCCAGTCCGGCCGCCGGCCGCGCCCGCCGCGGACCTCCAGGCCGGAGAACCGCGTGCGCCGTTTGCTGCGGCCGACTCTCACATATAACATCTTGCTTCGGCTGGTTTCACATGGCATTAATGAACAACCAGATGTCAGACGTTGACGCACGGAGGGGGAATTCATGATTGAGACCTGGGGTTTCTACATTTTCACGGCACTGCCGGCTGGCGCGCCGATCGACCAACCGATCACGCCCGAGGACTATCAGCGGGCGTTCAACGACTACTTCGACCTGTGGTCCAAGTGCGACGATCTGGGATTCGATGGCTTGTCCTTCGCTGAGCACCACGGGCAGCCCGTCATCGCCTGCCCGTCCCCGAATCTCATCATCGCTGCCCTCGCCAAGACCACCAGCCGCATCCGCTTCACGACCTTGGGATCGGTGCTGTCCATGCACCACGGATGGAGGTATGCCGAAGAGTGCGGAATGCTCGACTACCTCACCGGCGGGCGATTCGAGCCAGGCATCGCGCCCGGCGCGGGACCGAGCGAGGCCGTTGCGGTGGGCATTCCTGCGTCGGAGACCCGAGCTCGTTACTACAGTGCGGCCGAGGTGCTCCTCAAGGCGATGCAGGGGTCCAGCGTCACCCACCACGACGACTTCCACAACCTCGATGAGCGGAACTTCGTTCCCCCGATGCGCACCGGGCTCTCCGCGTGGGCGACGGTGATGTCGCCTGACTCGGCGAAGTGGGCCGGCCAACGTGGCGTCAAGATCTGCACCGCGTGGATGCCGACGTCGACGGCGGCGGACCTGGCTGCGGTCTATCGCGACGCCGCGAGCGACGCCGGGAAGCCGACCGGTGCGGAGATGCTCGGCATCCGACGCCGAGTCTGGGTCGCTGACTCCGACGCCGAGGCGCAGGAGCAGTACGAGTCCGTCCTGGACCCGTTGAAGAGCGGCGGCGGCATCTTCGAGACCGCTGACGAGACCATCAAGAAGATGGCGACGCACCCCGACGACTACATCATCGGGTCACCGGCGACCGTCGCGGAACGCCTCATCGAACAGTGCAAGGCCGGTGGCTACGGCGCCGTCATGATGTTCCCCGACTTCGCAGGATTCACCATGGAACAGCAGCACCGCGCCCACCAGCTGATCGGTCAGAAGGTGGCTCCCATGCTGCGCTCGGCCGACCCCGGGATGGGCACGAGCACCGCCCGCCGCCCCATGGAGCGCGTGCACTCCGGACGACCCGCCGTGGTCGAAGGGTCCTACCAGGTCACCATGAGGACGCCGATGGGACCACAGGACGGCGCGCTCGAGCTCCTCGTCAGCGACGTCGGCGCCCTGAGCGGCACGGTGACAACGATGATCGGCAGCGTCGAGTTCGACGGCGGGGCCCTTGACGGACCGCGAGTGCGCTGGGAAGCAGATGTCGAGTCTCCTATGGGTTCGGTGACCATGAAGGGCAACGCCATCGTCGATGGCGACGAGGTCTGGGGCAGCATCGAACTCGGACCCGGGCTACCGAAGCTCACCTTCGAAGGAACGCGGAACTGACGATCACCGTTCGCACAAGACACGTGCACCACGTTCAACGGCAGAGGACGAATGGCAGGTATGCCCCGGACCCGTTCTACTGCTGGATGGGCAGTTGGAGGTACGAGTCGTATTGGCCGCCGGTGTGGATGATGTGGTGTCCTTGGTTGAGCGGCTTGACGTCGCCTCCGACGGCGGGCATGGCCGCGCCGATGAGGTTGTGGCCGGAGATCACGAGGCGGAGTTGCTCGCCGGGGTGCATCAACAGGCCGATCGCGTAGAACGCGATCTCAATGTCGACGATCTGGCCGGGGTCGAGTTTCTCGATCTCAGTGAAGGCTTGGACGGGCACAGCGTCCGTTGTGAGATTTGGGTCGAGTGTGCGGAGAGAGACGCGGAGTCGTCCGGGAGTGGCGTTGTACTTCAGGATCGTTGAGCCTCGGAGCGTTGCTGCCTTGATGAGCAGACTGTGCGTGTCGGTGTTCTGGACGGCGAGGTGTCTGCCTTTGCGGTCGAGCTTTTCGAGGAAGACGAAGAGATCCATGTCGTCGTGCCCGTCGGCTTCCACCCAGAGCTTCACCTTCGGGTAGCCGATCAGGCGCGTTTCCTGGTCGAAGCGGATCGCGTAGACCGCCTTGCCGCGCTTGGAGGTCGAGTGGTAGGCGAGTTGCGATGCGCCGACCGGGAGGGTCGGTGTGAGTGATTTCGTCGCCGAGTCGAGGTAGAGGCGCGTTGAAACGGTGCCGGGCGGAGGAAACTCGGTGGCGGGCTGATCGATCAGATCATGGCCTTCGAGGTCGAGAAGTGAGTAGCGCACTGGCGGGGTGTCCAACCAGTCGTTGTCCTCGTTCTTCAGGAAGTGATCGAAGAAGCGCCGCAGATCCTCTTGGTGAGAGGGGGTGTAGTAGTCCGGCCATTCCATCTTGTTGTGGATTCGGAGCCACTTCTGCTTTGACGACATGTTCCGCCACGCGCGGAACGTGCCGGTGGTGTGGAACGTGTTGGTGTAGCTGGCGACGACGTAGGCGGGGACCTCGATCCTCTCAAAATTGGGGATCTTGCGGCGCCAGTAGTCGTTCATCAATGGGTAGTGCTCGATGGCGCTGGTGCCGCTCTCCATGCGCTGATTGCCAATGAAGTTGAGCTTCTCGATGGCGGCCGGCATGGCCGGGTTCGGGATTCCACCGACGAAGGCGCCGTCGCGGTAAAGGTCGCTGATCCCTTCCCATGGCGCTATCGCTGCCAGGTGCGGTGGCTGCTGGGCGGCGATGAACCATTGGGATGCGGTCAGCCAGGAGTTGCC
>JALDXR010000500.1:0-3330 GCA_032154865.1 Nocardioidaceae bacterium | reverse complement strand
GCCCCGCTCGAGACCGCGTCGGGCCTCCTCGTCGAACGCAATGATCTTCGGCATTTTCTCCGCGATTCCTCACGCGTCGAAGCTGGTGGTCCAGGCGATGCCCGCGACGGACGGTCCCGGCCGACGGCGGTCCCTTCCCGCCGGGGCGCGGAGCCTCATCGGTCCTGGTCCCTGACTTGTCACTCTCAGAACGAGAGTGCTAGTTCGTGTTTAGCACTCGGCCCGCCCGAGTGCAAGCCAGCGGGAGCGCACCGGCCGGGCAGGCGAGATGAAGGCGAGCTGAAAGCCGGGAGAAGCCGTGGCGTGGTGATCTCAACCCGTTCGAGGCACGACGCGCAGCGGGAGGGATCGACCGATGACGATGCGAAAGTACGACTACTACCCGGCGCCACCCGCGCCGATTCGGGCCGCCGCCGTCCAGGCCCGGGCCGGGACCGGCGAGATCCGGACGGTCATCGAGGGTGTCGAGCGCGAGCATCGCGGCGCGGTCGCCGTCACCGAGGGCGAGCTGACCGGCTCGATGGACAGCGGCGTCGTCGCTCCGCAGCAGTACGCGTCGGCCGTCAACCGGCGGGCGTTCTGGGCCGCCGCTCAGCTCGAGGCGTTCGCCGACGCGATCGAGACCTACAACCGGGACAGCACGGACCCGTGGTCGATCGAGCTGCTGAACAAGCAGGCCGACCTCGGCGCGGAGACGTTCTTCTGCCTGACGGGTCCCGGGCCGGACGCCCCGACCGAGGAGCGGTCCGCGTACTCCCGGCTCGTCCTGCAGAAGGAGGGCGAGCTCCAGAGCATTCTGGACGATCACTTCATCCGTCTCGAGGCGAACCTCGACCAATCGGCCACCGCCGTCACACAGGCGTTGCGGCGAGATCCGACCGACGCGGAGGTCATCGCGCTGTGGAAGGCCGGAAACCTCCCCGAGCTGGCCTCCCTGGCCTGGCCGGAGCTCCACCTGAGGAGCATCCCGATGGAGGGCATCGACGAGAATCTCTTCGGCCTCACCGAGCCGCAGATCGTCGACCGGCTCAAGGACTCGCGGCACGCCCTCAGCGCCGAGGAGCTCGAGTGGCTGACGGTGAACTACCCCGACGTCATGAAGCGGTTCTACGACGAGTGGACGCTCGAGGACACCGTCCTGCTGCCGCCCGGCCAGACCCCGGCCGGCCATTCGGAGTACGCCACCGACCACGGCTGGGTCCTGGGACCGGACGGACAGTGGTACCCGATCGAGATCCCCTCGGCCGGACACAGCTCGGGCCCGGCGAACACCGAGAGCTTCGGCGGCCTACACAACACGACCGGCGGTTGGGCCACCATGGACAGCCGGCAAGGGAGCATCTATGTCGGCGAGCCGCCGCCGACCGGGTTGCTGATTCTCAGCGGGATCACCGGATACACGCCGCAGATCTTCGGCGACCTGTCGGTCGGGGAGAACCAGACCGACTACATCACCTATGACGAGCACGGCAATCCGATCACTCACCAGCAGATCCCGGACCGGCCGGCCGCATGGAGCCCGCCGCCCTCCGTCGCCGACTCCGAGCTGAACCCCGCACCGCCAGGCACTTGGGACCCGACCCAGACCGAGAACCCGGCGAAGGACCGCGTCGACCGAGGCTCGTCGATCGCCGACCTGCTCATCGGTGGGCTCAACGGCAAGGTCCTCTCGGACCAGATCGACGCCAACAACAGCTTCGCCGGCAACGTCAGCTTCCAGTCGAACGGAGCCGAGCGTCGCGCGGTGATCCAGTTGTCGCAGGTGCAGTACGACCCGGACTCCGGCCAGGTGAACGACACTCCGTGGCGCGGATACGGCGTCGTGGACGACGAGGGCAAGATCGTCGGCGGATACCGCTAGCTCGAACACCGTCCGCCCGGCGTTCGACGAGGTCAGGACGGACGCTGCCACATTCGGTGCCGTCCGGCTCTTGACCCAATGAGTCGGATATCTGATTATTTGTCCATCAAACGCGCCACATCGGCGGTCTGGGCTTGGCCGGGAGTCCCCGACCCATCACCCATGGGAGGATCCCCATGTCCAACAACCGATCCACACGACGAACCCCCATCGGCCTGGCGGTCATCGCCGCCGTCGCTCTTCTCGCCACGCCCCTCTCGGCGGCCGGCTCAGCACCGACCTCGGCACCCGGCGACCGGCTGACACCTCGATCCACCGAGTCAAGCGCGGCCGCCCAGGCTCAGCTGGCCCAGCAACGAAGCGACGATCGCCTGGCCGACCGGCTGACCGACCGGCTCGGCGTCCGACGCAGCGGCGGTGCCTACCTCAACGGCCGCACCGGCAGCCTCGTCGTCACCGTCACCGACGCAGCGGCGGCGCGCCAGGTCCGGCTGGCCGGCGCGACTGCCCGCGAGGTGCGCTTCTCGACCCGCGTCCTCGACCGCACGCACGACGCTCTCGACCGCTACGCGAGAACGAACGGCGCCGGGACCGTCCAGGGCTGGTACGTCGACGTACGAACCAACACGGTGGTCGTCACGGCCGCCAATGCCACGCAGACCGAGGCCTCGAAGGAGTTCCTGCACAAGGCTCGGTCCCTCGGCGACCGGGTGGAGATCGAACACGTGGCCGGCCAGCCGACGACGGCGGCCTTCCTCTACGGCGGTCAGCAGGTCAACATGAGCAACGGCTTCATCTGCTCGGTCGGCTTCAACGCCCGTACTTCGTCCGGCGCCTACGTCTTCGTGACGGCGGGCCACTGCGCGGAGGGCTTCCCGACGTTCTCGCGCAACGGCGTGACGATCGGAGGCACCCGGGCGTACAGCTTCCCGGGCAACGACTACGCGTCGGTCAACATCAACAGCCCGTCGACGTGGAACCCGCAGGGTGCGGTCGACATGTACAACGGCTTCGCCCGGGTGGTCCGCGGCCAGAGCCAGGCCCCGGTCGGATCCTCACTGTGCAAGAGCGGCCGAACCACCGGCTGGACCTGCGGCACGATCCAGGCCTACAACCAGACGGTCAACTACGGCGGCGGCGACATCGTCTCCGGCCTGGTCCGGCACAGCGCCTGTGTCGAGCAGGGCGACAGCGGTGGCTCGAACATGAGCGGCAACTTCGCCCAGGGTGTGTCGAGCGGCGGCCAGCTGTACCAGTCGGGCGGCCGCCTCGTCTGCGGCCAGAAGGTCGGCCGGCCCAACGTCAGCTTCTATCAACCAGTTGGTGAGGCGCTCAGCGCGTACGGGCTGAGCCTGGTCACCGGCTGACAGTGATCGGAGTCCGGGACCTTCGCCGCTCGACGGCGAGGGTCCCGGACCGCGGGACTCGGCATCGCAACTCGGTGGCAACTGTCTGGCAACCGGGCGGCT
>JALDXR010000499.1:0-3331 GCA_032154865.1 Nocardioidaceae bacterium | reverse complement strand
CCTGCAGTCGGCGACCGGCCGAGCGGTCGACGGCGGGTCGCTCAAGGCTGTCGCCCGTGACCTCTGCGGTGTGCCTGCGGAGGACGCGCCGATCTGCGTCTTCGACGACGAGGGGCTCCCCCGCCACGAGCGCCGGCGGACGATGCTGAGCGTCCGGCTCGATCTCGCGGCCGGCGCGATCGACTACTGGCCGGGCCCGCCGTCGGAGGTCATCGCCTCGTGACCGACCCACACGGTCGGGCCGCCGGACGCTGGGCCGCGCCGGGCCGGGTCAATCTGATCGGCGAGCACCTGGACTACAACGGCGGCCCGGTGCTCCCGATCGCGATCGACCGGCGGACGGTCGTGACGGCATCGCGGCGGTCCGACGAGCTCGTCACGGTCACGTCGGAGTCGTTCGATGAACCGGTGACCTTCGGAGTCTCGACCGACCCCGGCGGGGTCACGGGCTGGGCGGCCTACGTCGCGGGCGTGCTCTGGGCGCTCCGGGCCGACGGGCATCAGGTGCCGGGCCTGGACCTGGCGGTGACGTCCGACGTGCCGATCGGCGCCGGACTGTCGTCGTCACATGCGCTCGAGTGCGCCGTCGCGGTCGCCGTTCGCGATCTCGCCGGCTTGGACGTCGACGACATCGCGCTGGCCCTGGCCGCGCAGCGCGCCGAGAACGACTACGTCGGCGTGCCGACCGGGATCATGGACCAGTTGGCGTCGCTGTGCGGCCGGGCCGGACACGCGCTGCTGATCGACACCGTGAGCCTGTCGGTGCGTCCGGTGGCGGCCGAATGGGCGTCGGACGGGCTGGTCCTCCTTGTCATCGACACCCGGGCACACCACTCACTGGCCGACGGCGCCTATGCGAAGCGCCGCCGCGAGTGCGTGGCCGCGGCATCGGCGCTGGGAGTCGACGCGCTCGCGGCGGCTGCCCTCGGCGACGTCGACAGGCTGGCCGACGGGACCCTGCGGCGACGGGCCCGGCACGTGGTGACCGAGACGGCCCGGGTCGAGCAGGCCGTCGCCGCCCTGGTCGGGCGCGACTGGAGTCGGTTCGGGGAGCTGCTGTCGCAGTCCCACACATCGTTGCGTGACGATTTCGAGGTCAGCTGCGCCGAGTTGGACGTGGCCGTCGACGCCGCGATGGGAGCCGGTGCTCTCGGGTCCCGGATGACCGGCGGCGGCTTCGGCGGCAGTGCGATCGCCCTGGTCCCTTCGAGATCGGCGGGGTCGGTCGCCGAGGCGTGTCGAGCCGCCTTCGCCGCGCGTCGCTTCGGGCCGCCGTCGGTGTTCCCGGTCGGGCCGGCCGCCGGCGCGGGTCGCCTCGCCTGACGATCATCGGTCACCCGTGGCGGAGACATCGGTCACCCGTGGCGACGCGCCAAATCGGGTTGGCGTGACCTTCGCCGCCGGGCGAGGATCGGCGCATGGCAGTGGAGCGACCCGAACTCACCGACGGCACCGTACGACTCCGCGCGCACACCGACGACGACATCGACGCCATCGTCGAGATGTGCCGCGATCCGGAGATGGCCCTGTGGACCAGCGTGCCGCAGCCGTACCACCGGGAGAACGCCAAGCACTTCACCCGGGAGCTCGTACCCCATGGGTGGGAGACCGGGGAGTGGCGCGGCTGGGCGATCGAGGCAGTCGACGACGACGGACTGGCTCGGTTCGCCGGCAACATGGACATCCGCGGTGTGGGCGTGACCGACATCGGATACGCCCTGCATCCGTGGGCCCGGGGGCGGGGCGTCACGACGCGGGCGATCCGGCTCGCGACCCGATGGGCGTTCGACCACGGCGGCGCCCAGATCGTCCACTGGCGCGCCCATGTCGGCAACGTCGCCTCGCGGCGGACGGCCTGGCGGACCGGGTTCACTTTCCACGGCACCGTCCCCAAGCTGCTCTACGAGCGCGGCCGCGCGATCGACACCTGGATCGCCTCGCTCCAGCCCGACGACGACGGCCAGCCGACGACCCGCTGGCTGATGCCGCCGGTCCTGCGCGGCGAGCGCGTCGTGCTCCGACCGTTTCGCGACGACGATGTCCCGCGCCTGGTCGAAGCCTGCTCGGACCCGCTGACGAAGCAGTGGCTGGCCGGCCTCCCACTGCCCTACACCGAGGACGACGCTCGCGCCTGGCTGCTCGGCCGCGTCGAGGCCCAGTCGCTCGGCCGTGGCGTGTGGTGGTGTGTCGCCGACCCGGACACCGACCTGATGCTCGCCAACATCGGCGTGTTCGGGCTGGACTCGAAGTACGACTCCAACGGCGAGATCGGCTACTGGGCGCATCCCGATGCCCGCGGCCGCGGCGTCGTGACCGAAGCGACCCGGCTCGCGACGGAGCACGCTCTCGCTCCGGAGTCCGAGGCCGGCCTGGGTGTGCGCCGGCTGCAGTTGGGCGCCGGTGCCGACAACACCGCGAGCCGGCACATCGCGACGGCGTGCGGCTTCACCGAGGTCGGCCGGCATCGGGCGGTGGACCGGCTCGGCGACGGCACGTACACGGACTTCGTCTGGTACGACCGCCTCGCCACCGACGATCCGTCACTCGGACAGTGACCATCCGACAACACGCCCGCTGCCTAAGTGACGGATCGTCGCTGTCCGAGTGACGGATCGTCGTAAGAGGGCTAGGCGAGGCGGCGTCGGAGCTCGTCGTTGATGGCGGGGACGATCTCGTGCAGGTCGCCGACGACGGCGTAGTCGGCTCGGGTCACCATCGGCGCGTCCTCGTCGGTGTTGATCGCGATGATCGTCTTGGCGCTCTGGCAGCCGGCCCAATGCTGGATGGCGCCGCTGATGCCGCACGGGATGTAGAGGTCCGGCGCGATCCGACTGCCGGTCTGGCCGACCTGCTCGTGATGCGGCCGCCAGCCCAGACTCGTCACGACGCGGGAGACTCCCAACGCGCCGCCGGTCAGCTCTGCGAGGCTCAGCAGGTCCTTGAACCCGTCCGGCCCACCGGCCCCTCGACCGGCGCCGACGACGACCCGTGCCGAGGTCAGGGCGGCGGACTCGTCCGGCGCCGCTTCCTCGGTACGGGCGATCCGGGCGACCAGATCGGCCTCGCCGAGCGCCGGTGCGTACGACACGACCTCGGGCTGCGAAGGCACGGCAGCCGCCACCGGCTCACAAGCGTGACCGGCGACCGACACGACGCCGACACTGTCGTCGAGACGCATCTCCTCAAGCGCCGCGCCGCCGACGACCTGCCTCGACACCACGAGTGGATCGGCCGCGTCGACGGCGACTGCGTTCGCGGCCATCGCGACATCCAAACGGGCCGCGGCGTGGGCCAGAATCTCGTTGCCCCGCGGGGTTCCCGAGCCCAGCAC
>JALDXR010000061.1:0-11355 GCA_032154865.1 Nocardioidaceae bacterium | reverse complement strand
CGGAAGACAGCGGCATCGCGGGTGGCGAGCACGACCAGCTCCGGACGCAGCGAGCACCGCCAAGGCCCCCGCGGTCAATGTCTGGGCCGGCAAGGCCAAGCTGATCGGCGGCCGCTCCTTCACCTGGGACGAGAGCCGGACTTTTCACGGTTCCCCGCGGGAAGTACCGGGTCAAGGTGACGCTCCCAGCCTCGAAGCGACCGGTCATCGGTCCGCGGCGACTCGACCTCCGGGCCGGCAACGCCCACCAGGTCTGCACGGTTGGGACACCGAGTCACTACCGGATGATTGTCATCAAGACCCATGTCGGAACGTGATGGGCCCAGCGGGTCATGCGGTGACGAGGGAGGGGCCACCCGTGACGGTGGCCCCTCGGGTACGTCCAGGTCACGCCGTGATTCGGCGATGCTGACGATTGCAGTTACGCTCCGCGCTCTTGCTGGCACTGATAGTCCTCGAAGATCCGCACAATTAATCCCATAGCGGACAGAACAGACCGGAGTGACGGTGACAAGTTTTCTCCGATCGCTGACAACCTTGTCGCTGACGCACCCGCGTTGAAGTCAACCGAGCGATGAGCAGTAGGAGATCTACTGGTCCGTTCGCGGAAGCCGCCCGCATCACCCGACAAACCGTCGTCGATCGAGCGTGGACGCGTACGCCAAGAGTCAGAACAGGCGGATGGGATGACCGAGAAGGTGAGCGAGAGACGCCGGGTACGGGTGTGGTTCGGCACTGAGGTGATCTGTACGCACGTGGCAGATCCGATGGAGGCCGAGCGGTACGCTGCGCTGATGCGCCAGCGGTTCGCAGGCCTGACGGTCACGGTCGACGATGCGCCGACTGTGGACGACACCAGCCTGCCGCACGAACTCTTATGGGAGCGGACGGTCAGCTGATGCGACGATTCGTCTTGGTCCGCTACAACGATCCTTCCGGAGTCAGCGGCACCGGCGTCGTTGCACACGGCGTCGAGTTCTGCGACGGATCGGTCGCCTTGCGATGGGTCTGCTCTCGGCCGTCGACCACGGTATGGGACTGCGTCGACGACATGATCTCCGTCCATGGTCATGCCGGCCGCACTGTCGTGCGCTGGCTCGACCAGGTCGCCTCCTTCGAGGCCGAATACGCGATGAGCTGAGCCTGGGGGCGCTCGGCCCTGCTCACGGACCGGCATGCACATAGGTCCCCAGACTCGGCACGGTGACGACCAGACCGCGCTCTCGCAGCAGGCGGGTGGCTCGCCGCACAGTGCCGAGCGACACCTCGAGCTCCGCCGCGAGAGCTCGCTCGTTGGGCAGCACGGCGCCAGCCGGCAGGGTGCCGTCCCTGATGCGGTCGGCCAGATAGTCGGCCAGCTTGACGTACAGATAACCCGGCATGCCGGTGTCCGGGTCGAACCGGATCGATACCGTACCCACGAGTCTCCTCCTGCTGCTTCAGGAAGGGGATGAGGGAGAACGCAACGGCCCGTGACACCGAGGTGTCACAGGCCGCGCATGGACAAGCTAAGGGGCACCGCTGACACTTTCTTCCCCTGCCGACCTGGCCTGTCGCTGCTCTCGAGCCCGCTTGTACGTCAGCATCGCCCGACGGCATCCGGCGCCTCACCGGACCGAGATCGTGACGATCGGCAGGTTGGGCCGATGGTGCCGGCGGGCACTCAACTGGGCGAGCAGGGCACGCTCGACTCGTCCGATGACCTGGACGCAATAGTCCCGCCACTCATCGTCGTCGTCCTGGCCCGACAGCGATCGCGGCTCGAGCACGGTCGCGACGAAGGAGACACCGCGGGGGAGCGCGTCGACGAGTGCCGCCCGGAGCCCGCCGACGTGGCCGACGAAGCCCGCCTCGGACCGGGCCGCCGCCACGAAGACGATCTCACCACCGCCGAAGGTGGCCAGACAGCCGTCGCGTACGTCGTCGTAGTGCAGCCAGTCTCGTGCCGTGACTCCCAGCTGGGTGACGAGCTCGATGCCGGCCAGGTGGCCGAAGGAGTCGGAGTCCGAGACGCTCATGCTCTCGACGTAGCCGGTCAGGTCCTGGACCTTGCCGATGCTCAGCCCGACCGGCTGCTGGGCGTGAAGATGCTGCGCGATCAGCGTCGGGAGGCGGGCGAAGAAGCCGGGCCAGGCGACGAGGCCGGTGATCGGATCGTCGCGGGCCGACATCCGCCAGGATCCGATCGCCGGCGGCGGATACCACTCATGGCGCTGCGTCATGCCCATCCATTCGCCTCGTCTGTCGTCGACGCCGACCGGACCCCACGGCACGGACGACGAATCGGAATCTCGGGACCATCGTGGTGCGATTCGTACGGGACCGGAGCAGCGGTCGCGCCCTTCAGCGGTAGGCCGCGGCGGGGCGCGGTAGGCCGCGACCGGACGCGACATTCGCCCCGGACGAGCCCAGGACGATTGGCGTTCGAATCGGGCCGTTCGGACCATGTGATTCGCCGGACGGCGACGCACAATCGCAACCGGTAGGACTTCGACGATCCTGGGGGGATCGTCGGGTATCCCAACGGGAGAGTCCAATGATCCGACTCGGTATCGGCGGGGCCATCGCAGCGACCGTCACCGCGGCAACACTGGCCGTTCCCGGCGAGGTCGAAGAGGCACGAGCCGCCGCTCCCACCCCGCCGAACGTCATCGTGATCATGACCGACGACATGCGCGTGGACGACCTCGCCGAGATGCCGAAGACTCGGCGGCTACTCGCTAGCACCAACGGCGCCAACTACACAAAGGCCCACGTCACGACCCCGCTGTGCTGCCCGTCCCGCGCCACGTTCCTCACCGGCCAGTACGCCCACAACAACGGCGTCTACGACAACGCGGGCTCGAACGGAAGCGTCGACTCCCTGGACGACACCTCCACGCTCCCGGTGTGGCTGCAAAGCGCCGGGTACCGGACCGTCATGTTCGGGAAGTACCTCAACGGCTACGGTCTACCGTCCGACGGCACCGCAGCGACGTACGTCCCGCCAGGCTGGGACCACTGGGCCGCCCTGTCCCATCGGACGATGTCCAACTACACCGACTTCGACATCACCGTGGGGAGCTCCACTCCGGATGCCTCCAGCACCGGCGCGATAGAACACGTCGCGAACGGCTACCAGACCTGGAACTTCACGGGCCGAGCCGTCAGCCGGATTCGAGCAAGTGTTCCACTCGACCAGCCGATGTTCATGTGGCTGTCCCTGTTCGCCCCCCATCCGGGCGCCGGGGACTTCCCGCACCAGTCCGTACCCGCTGAGCCCAAGTATCAAGGGACTTCCACCGTGGGTCTTCCGACCTCGCCCGCCGTGGACGAGGCCCGGATCGCTGACAAGCCGCCATGGATCAAGGCGCTGCCCAGGCTGACCGACCGCGACAAGGCCCGCATCGTCACCCATCGCCGCGAACGCCGGAACGCCCTGCGCTCTGTGGACGACAGCGTCAGTCGCGTTGTTGACGCGCTCCGCGACGCCGGGGAGCTCGACAACACAGTCATCATCTTTACGTCCGACAACGGTCTGATGCTCGGCGAACACCGGATCACTCACTGGAAGACCGTCCCCTACCTCGAGGCGGCTCGCGTCCCGCTACTGATCCGCGGACCCGGCTTCACCAGCGGCACCCGCACCGAGCCGGTATCGAACGTCGATCTTGCGCCAACGGTCGCCGACCTCGCCGGCGTGACCCCGACTCTGCCGGTGGACGGGATTTCGCTACTCGGCCCGATCGGCGCCAACCGGCCGATCCTGCTCGAATACCTCGGTGATCCCGTCCCGATCGGGATGCCCGCCTACGGCAGCGTTATCCAGGGACGTTGGCAGTACTCCACCTACGAGACCAGCCAAGAGCTCTACGACCTGGCCGATGATCCGTGGCAGCGGCAGAACCGGATCGGCGACCCGAGCACCGCCGACGTCCGCCAAAGGCTGGCCGTAATCCTCGCCGAGCTGCGCGACTGCGCAGGCCAGAGCTGCCGCTAGCGGATCTCGCCTTTCCACGCGAGTCAACGGCGTTGGGATGACCGGCCCCGGTGAGCGTGGACGGGCCACCGCCAGGCGTACTCAGGACTTCCGGCGCCGGGAAAGGGGCCGTTCGGACCATGCAGATCGGGCCGGACAAGACGCACATTCGCAACAGACTCGATCGCGACGACGAGGGGTTCGTCGGGTCGTGCAAAAGGGGAGAAATTTTTCATGTTACGACTCGCTATGGGCGGGGTTCTGGCGACCGTAGCCGCGGCGGCGCTAGCAGTTCCGAACGCCACCGAAGGGGCTCGGGCCGCCGAGGGCACGCCCCCGAACATCGTCGTCATCATGACCGACGACATGCGCGTGGACGACCTCGCCGCCCTCCCGAAGACGATGAACCTGCTAGCCGGCGCCAACGGCGCCAAATACACCAACGCCTTCGTCTCGATGCCACTGTGCTGCCCGTCGCGGGCGACCTTCCTCACCGGCCAGTACGCGCATAACACCGGGGTGTGGGACAACGCCGGCGCCCACGGTGGGTGGGAGGCGTTCCAGCCGCTCGAGTCGCGCGCGTTGCCGACGTGGCTGGACGACACCTACTCCACCGTGATGCTGGGGAAGTACCTCAACCGCTACGGCTGGGCGTCCAACCCACGGCATGTACCGCCGGGCTGGAACTCGTGGCAGGCCCTGACCGGGCCGAGTGTGTGGAACTACCACGACTTCGACATCAACATCAACGGCAACGTGACGCACATCAAGGACGGCTACCAGACGCTGAACTTCACCCGCCGGGCCGTGACCCAGATCCGCACCCGGGTACCGCGGGCGGAGCCGATGTTCATGTGGCTGTCGCTGCTCGCGCCACACAACGGGTCGGCCGGCGTCTCCGTTCCGGCCGAGCCGAAGTACAAGGGGACTTCGAAGGTTGGGCGTCCGGGTTCGCCGGCCTTCGACGAGGTGGAGGTGGGGGACAAGCCACCCTGGATCCGGTCGCTTCCACGACTCAGCAACGCAGCCGAGGAAGACGTGGTGCGGCTGCGGCGTCAACGCCGGGACGCGTTGAAGTCGGTCGACGACTCGGTCTCCCAGGTGGTCGCCGCGCTCAAGGCCGCCAGGGAGCTGAACAACACCCTGATCGTGTTCACCACCGACAACGGCTTCCTGCTGGGCGAGCACCGCGTCGACCACAACAAGCAATACCCGTACGAGGAGTCGATCGGTGTGCCCCTGCTGATCCGGGGTCCCGGAGTCACGCCCGGGCTCAATCGGGAGCCGGTGCTGAACGTCGACCTCGCGGCCACGATCGCGGACGCTGCCGGTGTCGAGCCCGGTCTGCCGGTGGACGGGATGTCGCTGCTCGACCCGATCCCGTCCGATCGGCCGCTGCTGCTGGAGCACCCGAAGGGCTGGGCCATGGGCAACCTGCCTCCATACGCCGGTGTCAGGCAGGGCCATTGGGTCTATGTCGACTACGGCCAGAACGGCGAGCTCTACGACCTGGCCGACGATCCGTGGCAACAGGTGAACCGGATCGGCGACCCGTCGCTGGCCCAGACGAGGTCAGATCTGGCGAGTGTGCTCGACGGGCTGCGCAACTGCGCCGGCGACGGCTGCCGCTAGCGCCCCGGGCGGGATCGCGTGAGAGTTCGGGTCAGTTGGGTGTCCGAGGGGGGACTTGAACCCCCACCCCCTGCTAAGGGGACTAGCACCTCAAGCTAGCGCGTCTGCCAATTCCGCCACCCGGACAGGGCTCCGGCCGGGGCTCCGGAGCGCGGCGTCACTGTATCAAACAGGACCCGTGGCCGATCGTCGCGTGCGACGCGTACAGCAGGCAGGATGGAGGGATGACGATGAGCGATTCGCGGCCCTCGTACGACCCGGCCGGCAGCGTTCTCGACCACTGCCGGGCACTGGTCCGGATGGACACGACGAACTACGGCGACGACTCCGGTCCGGGCGAGCGGAAGGCGGCGGAGTACGTCGCCGAACGGCTGACCGACGCCGGTCTGGATCCGGAGGTGCACGAGGCTCATCCGGGCCGGGCGAGTGTGGTCGCGCGCTGGGACGGCCGAGACCCGGACGCCGAGCCGCTGTTGCTGCACGGCCATCTCGACGTGGTGCCGGCCCAGGCCGACGACTGGTCGGTCCCACCGTTCGCCGGTGAGATCGTCGACGGCTATCTCTTCGGCCGCGGCACCGTCGACATGAAGGACTTCGACGCGATGATGCTGTCCGTGCTCGAAGCGCGGCAGCGGGCGGGCTGGGCGCCACGACGGCCGATCGTGCTGGCCTTCACGGCCGACGAGGAGGCCGGCGGGCGGAGCGGAGCGCACTGGCTGGTCGACGAGCACGCGGATCTGGTCGCCGACTGCACCGAGGCGATCGGCGAGGTCGGCGGCTTCTCGACCGAGGTGGCCGGCCGGCGGCTCTATCTGATCGAGTCCGGCGAGAAGGGCATGACCTGGGTGCGATTGACCGCTCGGGGCAACGCGGGTCATGGCTCGATGCGGCACCCGGACCACGCGGTTGCGCGCCTGGCCGCAGCGGTCGCCGCGATCGGAAACTACGAGTGGCCGGCGGAGCCCGGTCCGTCGATGCGTCAGCTGCTGGAGCAGATCCGGGAGCTCACCGACGCGACCAGCCACGACCCCGACAAGCTGATCGCCGAGCTCGGCCCGGCCGCCCGGATGATCGGCGCCGGCATCCGCAACACGACCAACCCGACGATGCTGCGCGCCGGCTACAAGGTCAACGTCGTCCCCGGCGAGGCGCACGCGTGGATCGACGGGCGGTTCCTGCCGGGCGAGCGCGAGGCCTTCGTCGCCTGGCTCCACGAGCAGGCCGGATCGGGCATCGAGGTCGAGATCGAGCACGAGGACATCGCCCTGGAAGACGAGTTCGCCGGCGATCTGGTCGATGCGATGGTGGCGTCACTGCTCGCCGAGGACCCCGAGGCGCACGTCGCGCCGTACCTCATGTCCGGCGGCACCGACGCCAAGGCGTGGTCTCGCCTCGGCATTCCGTCCTACGGCTTCGCGCCATTGCGACTGCCTCCGGATCTGGACTTCACCGCGCTGTTCCACGGTGTCGACGAGCGAGTGCCGGTCGACGCGCTGGACTTCGGCGCCCGGGTCATGGACCGGCTGCTCGACCGGGCCTGACCTACTCCCTGAGCAGCGCCGCGAGCCGAGTGCGTCGGGGCCGATGCGGCCGGCGATGTACGGCGTCGGCCAACGCCGGTCCGGCCTGGTGCACGATCGTCAACTGTCGTCGCGCCACCGACGCGGCGGTGATCAGATGCGCCCGGGTCAGCGAGCCCGCCGACTCCGCGGGCAGCACGACGACGACCGCGTCGGCAGCAGAGCCGACTGCCTCGTGCACGGCACTCACGGCACCGGCGGAGCCGACCGCCTCGCGCAGCGCCTCGACTCCGGCCGCGCCGGCGGACCGAATGCCGAGGATCACAAGGTCCGCGGGGCCGACGCCTGTCCCGCGGGGCAGTGTCTCGGTGACCAGCTCGACGACGCGGGCGATCGCCTCGGCGGCGTCGGCCACGGCGCACACGACGACGGCCTGCTGATCGGCCTCGATCGGCGGCAACTCGCCGGCCCGGAGGGACTCGACAAGCCGAACGATCGGAGCGTCGTCGCGAGCGGTGTCCACCGGCAGCCGAACGACCGGGACGGTTCCGCTGGCGACGAGGTCGTGGAAGAACCGTCCGGGTGCGGCCGGCTCCAACTGATCCGGGTCGCCGATCAGCACCAGGCTCGCGTCGACGTCGTGGTTCTCGAGGAGTTCGGTCGCCGCGACCAGGTCGAGCCGATGCGCCTGGTCCACGACGGTGAGGGGCCGGCCGCTCGCCTGGGCGCGCTTCTCGAGCCGGGCGGTCCAGTCGCCGTGGTCACTGCCACGTCCGGCGACGACGCACAGGGGCAGCGACAGGGCGGCCTCGAAGGGGTCGTCCGGTGTCTCGTCGGGTCCGCCGGAGGCCAGGATGGCCAGCACGTCGTCCGCGATCTGCTCTTCGATTCGGCCCCACTCGGGATGCGCGAGCGCCCGCTCCGACGACAGCACCACCACGCGGCCCGCGACGCCGGCGGCGTCGAGACCCGGTCGCGGTGCCTCGATCCCGTAGCCACGCAGCGCCGCCGCCCAGGTGGTGCCGTCCAGCACTGTCGACCCGTCGGCGGCGGCGCGGCGGACCAGCCAGCTCGTGAGCCCGGCCGACCGGCGAACGTCGTCCGGCGCGAACCGGCCGAGCTGTTCCTTGGCGACGGCGTCGACGCGGGCCGGCGAGGCGGTGGGTTCGTCGAGGGCAAGCCACGGGTCGGACCCGGCGCCCGAGGCGGTCGCGGCGGCGCCGGGCTCGCCGGCTGACGCAGGATCCGGCTCCGGTTCCATCGCGCCCGACTCACTCCGCGTCGGCGGTTTCGTCGGAGACGTCGTCCAGGGCCGCCACGATCTCCTGGGGCAGCTCGACCTCCCAGGCGTTGAGCGCCGCGGTGAGCTGGGCCGTCGTACGAGCTCCGACGAGGGCCGAGCTGAGTCCGGGCCGGGCGAGCAGCCAGGCCAGCGAGATGTGGATGGGCGACAGCGCCAGTCCCTCGGCGGCCCGTACCACCGCTTCGACGATGCCGCGCGAACCCTCGTCGAGGTAGGGGTCGACGTTGCTGCCCAGGTGTGGAGTCGCGGCTCGCGAGTCGGCGGGGACGCCGGCGCGATACTTGCCGGTCAGCACGCCCCGGCCAAGCGGCGACCAGGCGAGGACGCCCATGCCGAGGGCGCGGGCGGCCGGCAGTACCTCGTCCTCCACGGTGCGATTGAGCAAGGAGTACTCGACCTGGG
Organism: Nocardioidaceae bacterium; assembly: GCA_032154865.1. Classification (GTDB taxonomy): domain Bacteria; phylum Actinomycetota; class Actinomycetes; order Propionibacteriales; family Nocardioidaceae; genus DATFRX01. Next base: position 2,540 of record JALDXR010000061.1, on the reverse strand, counting down.
TCGACGTCACGGGCGCCCGTCCGGGCACGGCGGACTGCCAGCCGGCGGCGAGACCGGTCTGCCAGCCGGACCAGTTCGAGATGCCGATGTAGCGAGTGCGACCCGTGGCGACGGCGTGGTCGAGCGCGGCCAGCGTCTCCTGCCACGGCGCGCTCCGCGACCAGATGTGCACCTGCCAGAGATCGACATGGTCCACCCGGAGCCGACGCAGGGACCCGTCGAGCTGGCGGAGCAGAGCGCCCCGCGAGGTGTCGGCACCCCATTCGCCCCGACGGGTGCCGAGCCCGGCCTTCGTCGCGATCACGAGCTCATCGCGGGGGACGACCTGGTCGAGCAACCCGCCGAGCACCAGCTCCGACGAGCCCTCGCCGTAGCTGGCCGCGGTGTCGACCAGAGTGCCCCCGGCGTCGACGAAGGCGGTCAAGGCGTCCTTAGCCTCGTGCTCGTCAGTGTCCTGGCCCCACAGCCAGGTGCCGAGACCGAGACACGAGACCGACAGGCCGCTGCGGCCGAGCCGTCGCTGTTGCATGGCCGAAGATTAATGGGGTGGGTCGGCGCAGCGGCGGCGAGGCTCGCTCTCACCCCGGTTTTGCGCAACCCACCCTCCTCAGCCGCCCCGAGCGCACCGCTAGGCTCCACGGGTGCGTCTCGGACTCAACATCGGCTACGTCGCTACCGATGCCGGCGGCGAGCACGTACGACTTGCCCAAGTCGCGGAGCGAGCCGGCTACGGCAGTGTCTGGGCGGCCGAGGCGTACGGCTCCGACGTCGTCACGGTGCTGACCTGGATCGCGGCTCAGACCGAGTCGATCGACATCGGCACCGCGATCATGCAGATCCCCGGACGCAGTCCCGCCATGACGGCCATGACGGCGGCCACCCTCGACACGCTGACCAAGGGCCGTTTCCGGCTCGGGCTCGGCGTCTCGGGACCGCAGGTGTCCGAGGGCTGGCACGGCGTCCGGTTCGCCAAGCCGCTGGGACGGACCCGCGAGTACGTCGACATCGTCAAGCTCGCCCTGTCCCGCAAGACTGTGCGCTACGAGGGCGACCACTTCACGCTGCCGCTGCCGGACGGACCCGGCAAGGCCCTCAAGCTGATGCTGCATCCGTACCGGCAGGACATCCCGATCTACCTCGCGGTCATCGGTCCGAAGAACCTCGAGCAGACCGGTGAGATCGCCGACGGGTGGCTCAGCGTCTTCTTCGCGCCGGAGCACGCCGAGGCGTCGCTCGGACCGCTGCGCTCCGGCGCCGAACGGTCCGGTCGCTCCCTCGCCGATCTCGACGTCGTCGCCAACGTCCCGGTCGTGGTCGGCGACGACATCGACGCCTGTGCCGAGCCGTTGCGGGGCTACACCGCGCTCTATGTCGGCGGCATGGGCAGCCGGAAGCAGAACTTCTACAACGCGCTGGCTCGCCGGATGGGCTACGACGAGGCCGCCGAGCAGATCCAGACCCTCTATCTCGACAGACGCCACCGGGAGGCCATGGCAGCCGTGCCACGCGACCTGATCGACCAGACCGCCCTGATCGGACCGAAGAAGCGGATCGCCGAGCGGCTGCACGCCTACGCCGAGGCGGGGGTCACGACGATCAACGTGACGCCGTTCGCCAACGACGAGGCCGGCCGCGTCGAGACGCTCCGTACTGTCGCGGAGCTCCTGGCCGCCGAAGGACTCGGAGACGTCTGACCCGATGGATTACTTCGAGGCGGTGATCCTCGGGATCGTCGAGGGAATCACCGAGTTCCTGCCGATCTCCAGCACGGGCCACCTGACCATCTTCGAGAAGTGGCTCGGCCTGCCGATCGACTCCAAGGAGATCACGGCTTTCACGGCGGTGATCCAGGTCGGCGCGATCCTCGCGGTCCTGGTCTACTTCCGATCCGACATCTGGCGGATGGCCCGCGCCTGGCTGCTCGGCCTGGTCAAGCCGGAGTACCGGGGGACCTTCGACTACCGGTTCGGGTGGTACGTCATCGCCGGCTCGGTTCCGATCGTCGTCATCGCTCTCCTGGCCGAACCGCTGATCACCGGGCCGCTTCGCAACCTGTGGTGGGTCGCCGGATCGCTGATCGCCTGGAGCGCCGTGCTAGTCCTGGCCGAATACGTCGCGACCCAAAAGCGCGGCGAACAGGACATGACACTGCGCGACACCGTGATCATCGGCTTCGCCCAGTGCGTCGCGTTGATCCCGGGCGTCTCGCGGTCGGGTGCCACCATCTCGGCCGGCCTGATGCTCGGGCTGGATCGCGTAACGGCGACCCGCATGTCGTTCTTCCTGTCGATCCCCGCGCTGGTCGGAGCCGGCATCTACGAGCTGCCGCACGCGATCGGAGGGGGCATCGGGGTCGGACAGACTCTGGTCGCGACCGTGGTGAGCTTCGTCGTCGCGTACGCCGCCATCGCATGGCTGCTGAAGTTCGTCGCCGGGCACAGTCTGGCGCTGTTCGTCTGGTATCGCGTCGCGCTCGGCTCGCTCCTCGTCATCCTGCTCGCCACCGGCGTCATGACCCCCACCTGATCCCACCGAGTTGT